>CAUZRI010000158.1:0-4694 GCA_963582285.1 Gammaproteobacteria bacterium
TGTAGAAGGTCATTTAATAATTGATGACGCTTATCGAAATCTATTTGACGGTGTGAACGAAAAAGATGTGAATCATGCCTTAGTGATGAGTGCGAGGACACTGATAGAAAAAGAACCCAATTATTCTTATGTAGCAGCACGGTTACTTCTGGATAACCTAAGACAAGAGGCCTTAACTTTTATTCATGATCAACCCACATCAGCTACTCAAACAGAAATGGCAGTGGTCTATCCAATCTATTTTGGTAAATATATCCAGCGAACAGCTGATCTCGGGCTGGTGGATCAAGAGCTAGTGAAATACGACCTTGATAAGCTAGGAAAAGCCTTGAAACCTGAGAGAGATCAACAGTTTACCTATCTTGGGCTGCAAACCCTATATGACCGTTATTTTATCCATACTGATGACGAAATTCGATTTGAACTCCCCCAAGCATTTTTTATGCGCGTTGCAATGGGATTAGCAATCAATGAACTGGATCGGGAGGGACATGCAATTGAATTTTATGAGTTGTTGTCTTCATTTGATTTTATGAGTTCCACCCCAACTCTGTTCAATTCTGGCACCTGCCGTCCCCAACTTTCCAGTTGTTATTTAAGTACCATACCCGATGACCTTGATGGCATCTTCAGCGCGATTAAAGATGACGCGTTACTTTCAAAATATGCTGGCGGTCTTGGTAATGACTGGACCCGTGTCCGTGCTATGGGCTCGCATATCAAGGGAACCAATGGCAAGTCGCAAGGTGTTGTACCCTTTCTCAAGGTCGCTAATGATACGGCTGTCGCAGTCAATCAAGGAGGTAAACGAAAAGGTGCGATGTGTGCCTATCTGGAAACATGGCATCTTGATGCCGAAGAATTCTTTGAACTTCGTAAAAATACCGGTGACGATAGGCGACGTACCCATGATATGAATACCGCCAACTGGATCCCGGATTTATTCATGAAACGTGTTTGCGAGGAACAACCCTGGACCCTATTTTCACCCAATGACACACCCGACCTGCATGATCTCTCTGGCAAGGCGTTTGAAAAACGCTATGTGGAATACGAAAACATGGCAGCTAATGGAAAGATCAAAAATCACAAAACAGTCAATGCCATTGACCTTTGGCGAAAGATGCTAACCATGTTGTATGAAACAGGGCATCCCTGGATGACGTTCAAGGATCCATGCAACTTACGTTCGCCACAACAACATTTTGGGGTAGTGCACTCCTCCAATCTGTGTACCGAAATCACACTGAATACCTCCGATGAGGAGATCGCAGTTTGCAATCTTGGTTCAATCAACCTTGCTCAGCATGTAGATGAAAACGGTTTAAATACTATCAAACTGGAAAAAACCATCAACACCGCTATGCGGATGCTGGACAATGTTATTGACTATAACTACTACAGTGTGCCCCAGGCACGCCGCTCTAATATGCGACATCGACCGGTAGGCATGGGCATTATGGGATTTCAGGATGCACTTTATAAACTACGAATTCCTTATGCCTCGGAACAGGCAGTTCAGTTTGCTGATACCAGTATGGAATCTGTTAGCTACTATGCTATTCAAGCCTCTACAAATCTTGCTGAAGAGCGTGGCCCCTACTCGAGTTTTGATGGTTCGCTATGGAGCAAAGGCATACTCCCGATAGATTCATTAAAGATACTTGAATCAGAACGGGATGGCTATTTGGACACCAACACGGATCACAGCCTCGAATGGGAAGAACTCCGCGAGCGTGTTAAAACAATTGGTATACGGAACTCAAATTGTATGGCCATTGCACCTACCGCAACTATTTCAAATATCTGTGGCGTTAGTCAATCAATTGAACCTACCTATCAAAACCTGTTTGTAAAATCTAACTTATCTGGCGAATTTACCATCGTCAATCCTTACCTTGTGCGTGATTTGAAAGAACAAGGACTATGGGATGATGTCATGGTTAATGATCTAAAATATTACGATGGCAGTGTTCAACCCATTGACCGCATTCCCGATGATTTAAAAGAACTATACGCCTCCGCATTTGAGATAGACCCACGTTGGTTGATAGAAGCCGGTGCCAGACGTCAAAAATGGATCGATCAGGCCCAGTCTCTGAATCTTTACATGGCTGCCCCAGATGGGAAAAAGATGGACAATCTTTACAAGTTTGCCTGGATACGTGGGCTAAAGACAACGTACTACCTGCGCAGCATGGGTGCTACCCATGTTGAGAAGAGTACGCTTTCCGGTGGGCGTGAAAACACATTGGCGGCAGTCAACCGAGACTATGAAGAAGAATCAGCACTAAAGGCCTGTGCCATAGATGACCCCGAATGCGAAGCATGCCAATAACCAACGAACATTAATTAAGCAATAAATAAGAGGTATAGAATATGTTACCCAACTGGAATGACCCACTGGAAAACCTCCGTCAGAAAACTGATATCGCATCACAATCTACTCTGGTTGAAGTGAATTTAGTTAACGAAGAGAAAGAGCTCAATAGAGATACAATTGCCGCAAACAATTTATCCTCTCCTGTTCCACCTAATGAACAGACTGAAGATGCCCAGCAACAGGTAACCGGACTGGAAGAAGTTGAGTTTGGTGCTGCCAGAATCAGTGTTGACGACAAACAGATGATTAACTGTCGTGCAGACCTGAACCAACTGGTTCCCTTTAAATATAAATGGGCATGGCAAAAATATCTGGACGCCTGTGCAAATCACTGGATGCCACAGGAAGTTAATATGACAGCAGATATCGCCTTGTGGAAAAATCCGGAAGGTCTCACTGATGATGAACGTACCATAATAAAACGAAATCTTGGTTTTTTTGCCTCGGCTGATTCATTGGTTGCAAACAATCTTGTACTTGCAGTCTATCGGCATATTACCAATCCTGAATGCCGGCAATATCTATTAAGACAAGCATTTGAAGAGGCATTACATACGCATGCCTACCAATATTGCGTAGAATCTCTGGGCCTAGATGAAGCAGAAGTTTTTAATATGTATAGAGAAGTTCCTGCCATCCATGAAAAGGCTGCCTGGGCCATGCGCTATACCCAAAGCCTGGGTGACCCTACATTTTCCACAGGGACACCCGAAGCAGATCAACGTCTACTCAGAGATTTAATCGCATTTTATATTGTATTTGAAGGAATATTTTTCTATGTGGGATTTGTACAAGTTCTTTCCATGGGACGTAGAAATAAAATGATGGGATGTGCTGAACAATTTCAATACATATTACGAGATGAATCCATGCACATGAATTTCGGTATTGATGTCATCAATCAAATCAAAATTGAAAACCAGCATCTTTGGACAACTGATTTTAAACAAGAAATTATTGACATCATCCGCGATGCAGTGGACCTTGAAACGCGTTACGCATACGACAGCATGCCTCGTGGTGTACTGGGCCTGAATGCCAAAATGTTCGAGGAATATTTGCAGTATATAGCCAATCGGCGTTGCGTCCAGATAGGTCTTGCTGAGCAATATCCTGGTGCAACGAACCCCTTTCCATGGATGAGTGAAATCATGGACTTAAAAAAGGAGAAAAACTTTTTTGAAACGAGAGTTACAGAATATCAAACAGGTGGTTCACTAAGTTGGTGAAGCACCTGTAAAGATTTACCGTGACCGCCTACAAGCGGTGAGCCGAGATGGAACTTGGCTATTGCCTGGTATCTCCAACCTCTTCCTGATACCAGGCCTTCTTATTCCAATGCAGTGCCACACGGCACTGTATAATTATTTTGGACAAAAAAAACCCCAGCAGAACTGGGGTGTGTCGTTGCTTGGTTGATTATAGTTTTTATTCATCCAACCAAAATCCAGGAATGTCTTAATCAGTACAGTGCCTGGTATGATTGTCCAATTGGAATAAAACCCAATAGGTCATCTCATGTCTGTAAAATACATATCTACTGATTCAGAGAATCATCAATTTTGTATCTAACATCTACAGCTCTGGTTATTCTTCCAGATTATTTTGCGCTGCAGCAATCAGTTGAGGATTTACCGTAACCTTCCTAAGTATCTCAACCTCTTGAATGAAATGTACGTTAAATTTGAAGCATTGTCCAAGGTCATTAAGCATCAAATCCAATGCAGATATAACTTACTAATTTTATTAGATTTATTTATTAATAAATAAGTGAAACACTCGGTTAATTTGCTCGAATAATCGTTGCGGAAACGCAACAATGATGAAAATCCAATCACTAAACAGGCTTAGCGCATTATGTACAATTCGTATGCTCAAACGAGTAAATAAAAAAAAATATAAGCTTAATTTTTACTCGTAAATACATATAAAAAAATAAATTGGTACATTTTGCTGATTCAATTCATTCAATAAAGTGAAATGACTCTAGCAGTGGATTTAATGTAGCAAGGAGTATTTCACTGACATATAATGTAACTGAAATATGTGCCAGTATGCACATAGATAAATTATAAAAATATCGATTATTAAATTTAATTATTAAGAAATCAACCACGCACCAGTTTAAAATTAATAACAAGAAATAGTAATAATTTGCTGGATTCTTGGCTATGATAAAAAATTGAGGAGAGAACGATGACAACAGTTGTTACTGATAACTGCCAAAAGTGTAGATTTACCGATTGTGTAGCAGTCTGCCCTGTTGAGTGCTTCCATTATGATGATGATATGTTATATATCGATCCTGAAG
>CAUZRI010000159.1:0-4612 GCA_963582285.1 Gammaproteobacteria bacterium
TGTTCACGTAAAGCCATATCCGCCAGTAGCAAATGATGATTAACAATAGTTAAATCTGCCTCACCAGCCTGTCGCCTGGCTTTAAATACAAAACAATCTTCATAAAAAGCACAATCCTGACCCAGGCAGTTTTCTGTAGTTGATATTAAAAATTTTCTGACAGGAGCATCTTCCGGTATTCCTTTCAATTCAGCCAAATCGCCACTAGAAGATTGTTGTGACCAAAGACGAACATTCTGTAATTGAGCTGTGTATGCCTGGTTCATTCCAGCTTGATCTGTTTCCATTGAAGACAACCGGTGCAGACACAAATAATTCGCTCTGCCCTTTAATAATGCACTATGAAGTGCCCTGCCCGATGCTTGTTGGATAGTTTTCAGATCACGTTGGAAAAGCTGGTCCTGAAGATGTTTTGTGCCAGTTGAGATGATAACTTTTTTACCAGAAAGGATCGCTGGAATCAGATATGCAAAGGTTTTACCCGTCCCAGTACCCGCCTCACAGATAAATGACTCATGATTATCAATAGCCTCAGCGATGGCCTCTGCCATTTCTATCTGTTGTGGTCGAAGCCGATAATCTGCTATCAAATCTGCTAAAGGACCAGATTCTGACAGTATATCCGAGGGAGTAATCATAACCAGAAGAACTGCCTAGCAGCGGTCATGACCAAATACCATTACATTAGAGATAGTATCCATACCTGTAGTCTTCATTAGCAGTCGATCAAACCCCATCGCTATACCTGCACAATCAGGAAGCCCCTGTTTTAATGCCTCAATTAAATAGTGATCAATTGGAATTTCAACTAAGCCCTGATTTATTCGCATTATATTTTCATCTTGAAAACGAGTCAGTTGTTCCTTTGCATCACATAACTCATGAAAGCCATTTGCGATTTCCAGACCATCAATAAATAATTCAAATCTCTCCGCGACCGGTGGATCATCATTACGAATTCGCGCCAATGCTGCCTGGCAAACAGGAAAATCATAGATAAATATCGGATTTTTTCCCTTCAGTCCCGGAGCTATACAATGACTAAAGAGAAAATCTAATATGGTACGTCGGTTCGACTTTGATTGAGTTAATCCATTATTAACGGCCATGTCATACAATTTTTTAGTTTCTGCAGTATGTGGATTTAATCCTGTGCTGCTTTCAAATGCATCAACATATGTATGTCTATCACACTTTTCAAAGCCCAATTGCAGCAAAAATTTTTCTGATTCGTCCATCAAAGCATGGTGATCAAAGCCTATTCGATACCATTCAATCATGGTAAATTCAGGTTCATGATAGCGACCTTTCTCACCATCCCGGAAGACTTTAGTAATTTGATATATAGATCCACTTCCAGACGCCACTAAGCGTTTCATTGCAAATTCTGGAGAAGTATTCAAATAAAAAGGCAGGGAATTATTAGTATCAAATTCGAGCAGCTGAGTATGTAAACTAACGAGATTCGGATCGGTATTTCCTGAACGTGACAATATGGGTGTTTCCACTTCCATTATGTTTCTCTCTTCCATGAAACGACGGATTATTTTATGCAGCTCTGAACGTTGCCTGATAATATCAAGAGTAGCACTGGGCTGCCAGCTTCCTGACATCAGGGATTATTATTCCAGTAATGAATCTCCACAAATAATATCTCACATTTCATATCTTATTTGTCTTTTGATCGTGACATATATTCGGCTGTCCGAGTATCAACCCGCACAGTCTCACCTTCCTCAACAAATAGTGGCACTTTGATCATTGCTCCTGTCTCCAACTTTGCTGGCTTGGTTCCACCGGTAGCTGTATCTCCTCTTAAACCAGGATCTGTTTCAGAGATTTTAAGGATTGCAAACTTTGGCGGTGCTACGGTTAGAGGGGATCCATTCCAGAGTGTTACTTCACATTCTTCTTCTCCTTTAATCCATTGAGCAGCATCAACCATAGCTGTCTCATCTGCCATATATTGATCATAAGAATCCGTATCCATAAAATGCCACATTTCACCATCGTTATATAAATACTGAAGCTTAACATCCATAACATCTGCAGCCTCCACAGACTCGCCTGATTTATATGTGCGTTCTAATACACGACCATTTTTCAGGTTTCGAAGTCTGACCCGATTAAAAGCCTGACCTTTTCCGGGTTTAACAAATTCATTTTCCAAAATCGCATACGGGTCGCCATCAATCATCAATTTTAGACCCGAACGAAATTCGCTTGTGTTATATGTAGCCATGTTTGTAATCCATAGTGCGTGATAAAGCGGCGTATGATACCTTGAAACGTATGGACAATTCGAGATGGCAACAACAAATACGCAACGGAATCAGAAACCGAGATGAGTTACTCCAGTCCACCGGACATGATATTAGCTGCAGTTCTTCCCCAGAAAAAGCTATTATATCCTTCCCAGTTCGGGTGCCAGAGGCATATCTCAATCGAATTGAACGAAATAATCTCAATGACCCTTTATTACGCCAGGTTTTACCATTCGCTGAAGAAGATAGTGTTATTACAGGTTATACCAGTGATCCGGTGGGGGAATTCAATAAACACGATAGCCCTGGCTTAATTAGAAAATATCATGGCAGGGCATTACTGATAACTACTAGTTCATGTGCTATACATTGTCGTTATTGTTTCCGCAGACATTATCCATATGTAGAGAACCAAGCTGGTAAAGAAAATTGGAACGACGCATTAGATGCAATAAAAGCCGATCCTGATATAAAGGAAATCATACTTAGTGGTGGTGATCCATTGTCTCTTACTGATGACAAACTAGAATCACTAATCAATCAACTTGAGCAGATTTCTCATCTGAAATGGTTGAGAATACATACGCGAATGCCAGTGGTTGTGCCTGCACGGGTTACAGATAAATTGGTACGAGCAGTTAGCCAAAACCGTTTTAAACAAACCATAGTACTTCATATAAACCATCCAAACGAAATTGATGATGAGGTTATTTCACGAATTAGACTACTTCACGACGCGGGTGTTCGGCTACTTAATCAATCTGTATTACTACGTGGGATTAATGATAACGCGTTGGTACTGGCTGAACTCAGTGAACGTTTATATACAAACGATATATTACCCTATTATTTGCATATGTTGGATCCCGTTGCCGGGGCTGCACACTTTGAAGTTGACGATGATACGGCAAAAATGATTATGTATGATCTGCGAAGTCGATTACCAGGTTTCCTGGTTCCGCGGCTTGTTAGAGAAGTTGAAGGGGAACCTTTTAAAACTCCAATTTAGAATTAAAAATTTTTCTACTAACCTGCTCACAACTCATTAAATAAATGGCATAGCCCCAGATTGTTATTTTTAGTTATCACACCATTAGATTCTGACATCTGGCTGACAAAATTATGGCAATCAACGGATGAATAAGGGCAATATTAATATATTGGAATATATTTATTTACATAAATACACAAAAACGTATTTAGGAAATTTCAAATGTATTTTGCGATTCTGCCATGTGCTAGCTATACTCGCCGCTTGCCCAAAACACAAAAAGTCACATTATTTAATTAGAGGTCAAGAATGAAAGGGAAAATCGGATTCGAAGAACATTTTGCGATTGAAGACACACTGGAGCAATCCAAGGCCTTTGCCGGGGATGGTGGCATTTGGAATGATTTCACTCGAGAGATTCTGGACTTGAATGACGAAAGACTTGAGCATATGGACAAAAGCGGTATTGAACTGGCATTACTCTCTCTTAATGCACCGGGTCTGCAGGCTATACTTAATGCGGATAAGGCTCTTGAGGTGGCAAAAAAAGCAAACGATGCGATGGCAGAGGCAATAGGAAAATACCCAGGTCGTTACGAAGGAATGGCTGCACTACCAATGCATGACCCTGATGTTGCAGCTACTGAATTGACACGTTGTGTAAAGGACTTGGAATTCAAGGGAATTCTTGTAAACGGATTTCAGCAGATCGACCAACCTGATAATGTTGCTTATTATGATCAACCTGAATATCGCACTTTTTGGGCTACTGTTCAGGAACTAGACATACCATTCTATCTTCACCCGCGTATGACCATCCCAACACAGGCTCGGGCATATCAAGACCATCCCTGGTTAATGAGTGCACCCTGGGGATTTGCTGTGGAAACATCAATTCATGCCTTACGTATGTGCGGCTCCGGCATGTTTGATGACTATCCGAATCTTAAGATCTGCCTTGGTCATCTTGGCGAAGGGATCCCCTTTGGTTTGTGGCGCATCGATGCACGCATGCGTTTTTCAGCCAGGGCCTACCGTGGTAAAAGACCTCTTGGAGATTACTTTCGTGAAAACTTTCACCTCACTATAAGTGGAAACTATGACGATGCGGCTTTCCGTTGCACTCTTGACACATTTGATAACGATAAGGTCTACTATAGCTCCGACTACCCCTTTGAACGGATGGAAGACGCTTCAGACTGGTTTGATAACACTTCCGTTATTAATGATGACGAACGGCATAAGATGGGGCGGACCAATGCCATAAATCTCTTTAAATTAAATCTTGATTAAAAGGATAGATATAGGCTCATCACTCCTCAATCTTATTATTAACGAATCTGTTCTAGCTATTTGT
>CAUZRI010000160.1:0-4596 GCA_963582285.1 Gammaproteobacteria bacterium
ATGATGTAAGTCAATTTGATGTTGAAAATAAACTCGAAATATCCCCCCCATCATTTACTTCCGACCCAGAAGAACAAATCGAATCGTTATCTCCTGAAGAAGTAGCACTTCGAAATACAGTAAATCAATATGCAGCTCAAGTAACTAAACTTGAAGCTGAAAACGGTGCATACAATGATGAACTTGTTGAGGAATTAATCAGTCTTGGGCAGGCTTTTACTAATCTTGGCGACCACCAAAATGCACTCGATATATATTCCCGTGCACTACATATTAATCGCGTTAACCAGGGCCTGCATAATATCAATCAATTACCCATTCTGGATCTAATTATTAAATCAAATACTGAACTAAATAATTTTGAACAATTAATTAAGAATTATAGCTACATGTTGTGGGTGAATGATCGAAACTATGAGATGAATGATATGCGCCGAGTTCCTGCATATACCCGCGCAGCAAACTGGCATATGGAAGCATATGATGTAATCGATCCACCTGCATCGCTTCAGCATCTTATTTTGGCCACCAATTTTTACAGCAAGGCAGCAGATATTATCGAAGAGTCCAAAGGACCTGTCGACCCAGACCTGATTAACCCCTTGTACGGCATTTTTAATGCGAATTTCAAATTTGTTGAACCCTATGGATTTGTTGCAAATATCGATTCATTTATTAGTGGAAAGTTAAATCCCCTGTTTCCCAGCAACTTCGAAACAGATTTTGAAAGAGAACAATATCGAAGAAATACCTATCGAGCACTAGATTATAAACCCAGCCACTTATCAAGAATTGTTCAAGATAAAGCTTACACATTCAGCATGATACAAAATAGTTACAGAAGTGGACGTAACGCTTTAATTAAAATTATAGATATTCATGATAAAAATCCCGAGTTGCCTAAACTCTCACACGCTTATGCATTAGCACATATGGGTGATTGGTATCTCAGATTTTACAAAAGAAGTTTTGCCCTCTCATATTATGAGCAGGCATACCAGATACTATTGGGCGTTGAATATGGCGATCAAGCCATAGAAAATCTATTTGGACCACCACGTTCATTGGGCGTGTTTGAGGAAGAACCAGAATTTGAGTTTGAGAGATATCGTGTCATATCCTCAGTTGATTTATCAGATGAATCGGCAGAAGCAGAGTATGAATTTGACTCTGAGGAATTGAAGAATTCAAAGTATGTTTATGTCCAGTTCAATATTTCAAAATACGGTGCTGTCAGAAACCTTGAGATATTGAATGCAAACCCTGAAGATAGTGTCAGATTCAGACGTATGGCCAGAAATACTATTAATTCGACACCATTTCGCCCTAAACTGGAAAATGGTCAACCAATTGTAACCAGAAACGTTAAAATGTTGTATAGATTTCAATAACATCGAGGACAGGATAAACAAGATGACTAACACTATACGAGTATCTACATTAGCAGTATTGACGGTACTGATGATGATTATTTCTGGTTGTGTTACACCACCTACACAATCATCAAGCAGTTCTTCATCAAGCTCGTCTTCATCTTCCAGTTCTTCGTCAAGTTCGCCTTCCAGTTCACCCTCAAGTCCATCGCAATCTTCCAGCTCTTCATCCAGTCAGTCATCTCCCCAGGGAAACACACCCAGCCAACAAACAGGCGCAACACAATCATCATCTAGCCAATCTGGACAAACTACAGCGGGACAAACATCAACAACAAGTGGTCAAAGTTCATCTACAGGGTCAATGTCAAATGCCCAGGTTCTCTCCGAAGCGATGGAAGTCTTTAATCAATCGGGGCAAACGGGGAACATGCCAGGTAGTAGCAGTAGTAGTCAGGGTCAATCTGGACCATTGGACAGGACAGCATCAGCAACAGGAACTCAAGGTGAACAAAATGCCGCAAGCGGTTCTCAAAATGGTGGTTTAAACTCACCATCTGGTAGTGGTGCGATGCCGGGGATGATGGGTACCGAGGCTGGTGCAGGTTCTGCATCAGTAAATATGGGTGGTATGGAAGGCGCCGGAGCTAATGGAACAGGTTCTGATCCTTATGACCAAACCGGTGCGAGAACTAGCGCTAGTCCCGGATCAGAAACCATGGGTAGCATTGGGTCAGAAGATACAGGTTTTGGCGAGGCACCGATTTTTGGTGGATCTAGTAGCGGGAATGAACAAGGTCAGGGAGGTGGCACTGGTAACGACCCTGCAATGCAAGGTAGTGGAAATGCAGGTCTATCTGGTCGTAGAGTGATGGTTATCGGAAATGGTCAGGGCGTGTTAACAGAAGAAGAACGTGTTGGAAATTATGACAGAGATCTGGAAGAACAAATGCGAGTTTTTGACGGCATAATACTTGGTCGCCGGCAAGAAACAATCGCCCAGAGTAATGAAGATGGTGCAGGTGATATTAGTACAGGAGCAAGTGGTGGTTTTGGATCTAATTCAGGATTTGATTCCGCGCCATCCCTGGTCACTGCCTCCAGAGATCCAAATAACAATACAACTACCGGTCAAATACCGGATGCCCCAAGTGATAATCGTGAAGGTGATTTTAAAAATCAATCAAACCAAAACAGCAATATACCTCCAGATATCTCTGATGGTAGCGATGATGATATTGTTGCCAGACAATTACGGGAAGCAGCGATTGCTGAACAGGATCCTGGATTACAGGAAAAGTTATGGGATGAATATCGCAAATACAAAGAAGGAGTACAGGCAAGACGATGATCAAGTCATATAAAAATCTATGTGCAATTCTGGCTATTATTCTATTTTTAGCAGGTTGTGGCACAACTACAGTTAAGACAACACAGCACGCTCCGGTTATTCAAAGTGGTACTAGCATTTCAGAGGCTGAACTACTCGATGTAGGAGTAGATATGTTTAGGCCTGGTGTAAATGTTCAAAGCGCAGAGAAAGATGGTGTGTTTCTCCAGGTTAGAAATGCTGAAGCCAGGTTTTTCCCGGTAAAAATAGTTGAAACTTTGCAGGGAACAGGTAACTGGGGAGTAGTCAGGGTAGTCCCTGAAAAACAAAGTGAAATGGACGTTTGGTTAGATGGTCAGATTATTAAATCTGACGGGGAACGTCTGGAATTAAATATTACAGTATCAGATTCATCTGGAAAAGAATGGTATACAAAAAACTATAAAGGTATAGCAAGCAAGTACGCATATGATAGCAGTATTCGAAGTGCGAACGAGGAACCTTTTCAAGGCGTTTACAATGATATTGCCAATGACCTGATACGCTTCAGACAAAAACTAAATGCTGATGAGATCTATACAATTCGAAAAATTACAGAATTAAAATTTGCCCGACAGTTTTCACCTGAGGCCTTCAGTGATCATATTGAGACTAATAGACGGGGAATTTATGTTATTAAACGGTTGCCAGCAGAAAATGACCCTACTTTAGAGAGAATAAACAGGATTCGACAAAGGGATGATATGTTTGTTGATACTATGCAGGATTATTATATTTCGTTTGAAAATGATATGGAAAGACCCTATCGAGAATGGCGTAGAATGAGTTATGAAGAAACTATGTCATTAAGACAGCTACAAGGCGAGGCAAATACTCGATTATTAGGTGGTGCAATTGCAGTGATAGGTGGCATTCTGGCTCAAGGTAGTAATAGTCGAGTTACTCAAACTGCAGGTATAGTCGGCATAGGCGCTGGCGCCTATGCCATCAAGGAAGGACTGAGTAGACGCGAGGAATCTAAAATTCATGCACAGGCAATTGAAGAACTAGGCGCATCTCTTAACGCAGAGTTGGAACCTCGTACAATTGAGCTTGATAACAATACCGTTACGATTTCCGGGACTGTCAATGAACAATATGACCAATGGAAAACTATATTAAGAAATATATATATCACCGAAACAGGTCAAACAGAGCAGCTTATTACAAACTAATATTTGTTCTAATGTTTCGAATCAGATTAATAAAATTTAATCTGCAATTTTAGATCTATCACAAGTACTTTATACAACTCTATTAATATGAAAAAGAATGATGAGGAAAAGATCAATACTGATTTTTCAAACATAACTCCCGCCAGTATCTCCCTAACGAACAGCAAAGGACAGCCTGCTGTTGTTACAACTAATCCAGGAGGAAATTCAAAAAATATTTTATGGATAGTTCCACTGCTTGCTCTGGTTGTTGTTGCGGCTGGCGTAGTGTTTATATTACCAAATCATATCGATGCTCCCGCAATAAAAGCGGATATTAACTCCCAACCGGCTTCTACCAATAACGCTGCAACAAATCTATCCCAATCATCCAAATCAACGGTAACAGAGACCTCACCATTTCAGGAAGCCCAGGATGCCAGGGCGCGTAATCGAAGTCAGGAACTACTTTCTGAAATTTTGAAATTACAGGAACAACTAGAGGAAAAAAATATACTGGTTTGGGGAGCTGATAGGTATAACAGTATTTTAGATCTGGCCAGAGAAGGTGATGCTGCATACCGAACCAGAGATTTTGCACTCTCTACATCCCACTATGGCGATGCATACAATGGCCTGCAAAATCTACTTGATGAAATGGAAATAATTTTTACGGAATCAATGAGCAGAGCAGAAGTTG
>CAUZRI010000161.1:0-4581 GCA_963582285.1 Gammaproteobacteria bacterium
TGAGATTTTTTTTGGGCTGCTGTCAGTGCATCTAAAATAAGCTCTTCAAAATTACCTTGTTCAAGTAATACTTGAATAGCTGCCTCTGTGGTACCGCCAGGTGATGTAACCCGATGTTGTAATGTAGCTGTATCAACTTCACTATTGATCGCCATTTTGGAGGCCCCGAGCGCCGTTTCCAATGTAAGTAATCTGGCCTGGTCTATAGGTAGTCCTAGTTTGATGGCGGCCTTTTCCATGGCTTGCATTAGCAAAAAGAAATAAGCAGGCCCACTGCCGGATAGCGCAGTAACAGTATCCATTAACAGTTCATTATCCAGCCATATTGTTATGCCAACAGATCGCATTATTTCCTCAGCCATCTCTCTTTGTGAATTCGTTACAGATTGATTTGCGTACATGGATGATGCGCCTGCCCGGATCAGAGCAGGGGTATTTGGCATTACTCTTATAATTGGGTGATCTATGCCAAGAATACTTTCGAGTGCTTGTATGCGTACACCAGCAGCAATAGAAATTACTACGCTCTTGTCTTGCTTCACTTGATTTGCAATATTAGACAGGGTCTTTAACAGGTTTTGCGGTTTAACAGCAAGAATGACGATCTTTGCATCCTTTATTGCTGAAGTATTGTCCTCATACACCTTAATCCCAAATGTATTTTCTATGTCTTGGGCTTTTACTGGATCGGTCTCGCTACCGCGTAGTACATTTGCATTATAACCATTGGATATCAAGCCTCCGATTAAACTACGCCCCATATTGCCACACCCAATAAATGAAATTTTAGTGTTTTTCATAATTTTCCTGCAATCAAAAAATTAGTTTTACATGTTTAATGAACTGGTGTATTTCACTATTAATATATCATGACTTTCTGTTGCCAAAAATTGCCGTACCAACTCGTATCAAAGTAGAACCTTCGGCTATTGCCGCCTCCAGGTCATTACTCATTCCCATGGACAATGTGTCAAGTTTTATCGAATTATTTTGTAGAGACTCATATAACAGGCGTGCTTCTCGTAAAGTCTGTCGTTGTTGCTCAAAATTCGTATACGATGCAGGTATGACCATTAACCCTCGTAATCGTAATCCAGGAAGCTTTAAAATAAACTTTGCAAAATCATATACATGAATAGGTGATATTCCGGATTTAGATGATTCTTGACTGATATTTACTTGAATACAGATATCAATCGGCCCTAAATCTGGTGGCCTGGCATCACTAAGCCGTTGAGCAATTTTTTCTCTATCAACACTTTGTATCCAGTCAAATCTTTGTGCTAGCAGTTTTGTTTTGTTTGATTGGATACGGCCAATAAAATGCCAATTTAGACCTGGATCCGTTAGCCGGGTTATTTTTTTAAAAGCCTCACTAGGGTAATTCTCGCCAAAATCATGCTGTCCAGCGTCGGCAATGTGTGTGATAGCTGTAATAGAATGGGTTTTGCTGACTACAAGTAGCTTCACGGTACCTGTTGGGCGAGAAAATTTTTGCTCTGCAGCATAAATTCGCTGTTTTACTACATTCAAATTTTCAACGATATTTTCCATGTGTATTTGGTAGGCTAGTATTAAAAAAATCAGTACTATACAGTTGTAAAAAGAGGTATCTTCTAAAATAATTACATAACTATAAATGGTTCAGGATGTTTTTAAACTGCATCAGAATAGGGATCATACGTTTAATATTAGGTGATATCCTAAATCAAATATCTGGAGATAAATAGATAGATATAGGTGAATTACTCGCATTTGGTGTCAAGAACGGCAGTTCAGATCTGCACTTATCAGCTGGATTGCCTCCTATAATACGTGTAGATGGAGACATGCGCCGGATTAATGTGCCCGCCATGGACCATAAAGAGGTACACGAAATGGTCTATGACATTATGAATGACAAACAGAGAAAGGATTATGAAGAATTTCTCGAATGTGACTTTTCATTTGAGATCCTGCGCTTGGCAAGATTTCGTGTCAATGCATTTAACCATAACCGGGGCGCGGGTGGTGTTTTCCGTACTATCCCTTCCGATATTATGTCTCTTGAACAATTAGGCGCACCAAAAATATTTAGTTAATCAGCGAGAGATTCATCATGCAAATAATGCAAATAATGCAAATCAGGCAATGGAACGAGTTGTTAATATGTTTCCTCAGGCATCACATAAACAGCTGTTTATGGATCTGTCTCTAAATCTACGCGCCGTTGTTTCTCAGCGATTAGTATTAGCAGTCGATGGCAAAAGATGTGCGGCCATTGAAATTATGATCAACACACCTCACATTGCAGAACTTATACTTAAGGGAGAAATTGAACAAATTAAGGAAGCCATGGGGGAAAGCGGACAAAAAGGTATGCAGACATTTGATATGGCTTTGCATAATTTATACAAGGAAGAGCGTATTGATCTTGAGGCGGCATTGTCAAATGCTGACTCCAGATCTAACCTTGAAGCAAAAATAAACTTTGGCTAATTATAGGGTCTGTTATAAATTATGATTAATTCTATAGGTACTAATATAAATCTAATTTTTTGGGTGAAAAAAATTGTATAATCGGAAAATGATAAACTTATGTTCAATTATTGTCTTTGCGCTTCTATCAGCTAATCTGCTGGCACAATCGCAAATGGATGAGATGGTGGTAACGGGGACAAAAGGAGATATTAATGTTGGAAATGTTCCAGCCTCAGTTAGCGTCGTTGGACAGACAGAAATCCAAACGGCCCAGCAACAACTAACACTGGATGAATCGCTTAGAAAGGTTCCAGGCGTTTTTCTACAAAATAGTCATAATTTTTCTCAGGCACAAAGAATATCCATAAGAGGTTTTGGTGCACGATCTGCCTTTGGAATTCGCGGGATTAAATTAATTATAGATGGTATTCCTGCCACTATGCCTGATGGTGGCGGCAATGTTGATGAGATTGATCTTGGCTCTGCCAGTCGTATTGAAGTCATGCGCGGTCCATCATCATCCTTGTACGGTACGGCTGCTGGTGGCGTAATAAATATTTTTACAGAAGATGGGCCGGAACATCCGTTTATAGAAGGCAAACTCAGTGTCGGTGAGTTTGGATTTCAGCAATATCAAATTAAAACGGGAGGTCAGTTAGACCAACTAAATTACCTGGTTAGCGGATCCATCACAGATATGGATGGATTTAGAGATAATTCATATGTTGATCGCAAAAGTCTTAATTCAAAATTATCTTACCAGATAGATCCTAAGGCTGAACTTGTCGCAAGTATTAATATTCTTGATATTCCTGACATGGGAGATCCAGGCGGTCTTAGAGAGTCAGAAGTGGAAACTAATCGCGCAGCAGCAGCACCGAATAACCTGAGATTAAACGGTGGAGAATCTCGCAGTCAACAACGTTTGGGATTGACCTACAAACGGAGTTTGTCAGAAAATCATGAGATCCTTTTTCGAAATTATTATACCTTCCTTGATTTTGCCAACAGACTCCCTTTTTCCGGTGGTATCGCAGAAAGTAATGGTGGCCAGGTACAGTTTGACCGGACATTTTTGGGTGGTGGTGGTCAATATACCTATTCAGAAGATGTGCTTGATATTAGTCTAAGGTTTATAGCTGGATTTGATATTGATTCTCAAAGTGATAATCGTCAGAGATTCGTTAATCTTGATGGAGGTGTCCGAGGTGATTTGACTATGGATCAAATCGAAGATGTATTAAGTATGGGTGCATATGTACAGAGTGAGTTTGCAGTGCTGGAAAATTTGAATGTCACCTTCGGTGCCCGATATGATGATATCGATTTTGAGGTTACAGATAATTTTCTTGATAACAATTCGGGCAATGATTCAGGAAAAAACAGCTTTACCAAGCTTAGCCCTCGAATAGGCTTTCTTTGGGATGCAGCTGATTGGGCAAATATTTTTTTAAATATTTCAACAGCCTTTGAAACCCCAACAACCACTGAATTTGCAAACCCTGATGGTGGTGGATTTAATCAGAATCTAAAAAATCAGACCGCAAATAATATTGAGGTGGGCATGAAAGGTACTTTTGATGGTCGCCTGCCGGTTGATTACGAAGTTGCTGTATATAGGATTAAGGTAAAAAATGAGCTCATACCGTTTGAGGAAGATGGTTTTACTGGAAGAACTTTTTTCCAAAACGCAGGAAGATCTACTCGTAAAGGATTTGAAGCAGGATTTACCGCTGAATTATTTCCAGTATTAACCGCAAGTCTTGCATATAGTTATATTAATGCTGAGTTTGATCGATTTCGGACAGCTGTAGTCAGCCTGGATGGAAATAAAATCCCGGGCATACCAAATCAACATTTACATGCTGAGTTGAGATTTGATGAACCAAGTGGCTGGTATAGTACCCTGGATTTTCTTTATATTGATTCGTTTTTTGCCGACAATGAAAGTCAGATCAAAACAGATCCCTATGCCGTATCAAATTTTCGATTAGGTTATCGTAAGGAGCTGGAAAAATGGATTGTTACTCCTTATGTAAGTGTTAATAATTTACTCAACGAGGATTACAATTCTAATACCCGACTTAATGCGGGGTTTGGCAGGTATTTTGAACCAGCACC
>CAUZRI010000162.1:0-4549 GCA_963582285.1 Gammaproteobacteria bacterium
TGATCATATAAATATCTAGAATTTTGACACGAGCATTTGCCTCTTCCATGGTCTCTCGTATCGCAGCTTGTAAGGTAGACTCCCCATTTTCCATAAATCCCGCGGGGAATGTCCAAAAACCATACTGTGGCTCAATGGCCCGCTTGCAAAGCAAGACCTGATCATCCCATTCAGGTATACATCCAGCTACTATTTTGGGATTTTGATAATGAATAAAATTACAACTAATACAAACGTGTCGCTGGCGATTATCGCCATCCGGAATTTTTAATTCAACTTCAGCACCACATTCGCTGCAATAAAACATGAGATAAATACTAATCTGCATCCAGTAAGGGTGTAAGGTCTGGCCATATATTATCCAGCATCATTTCCTGTGCCTCTGCAGTTGGATGTATACCATCATTTTGCATAAGTTCAGGTTTGTCTGCTATACCTTCGAGTATAAAGCGACCAAGTATAACGTCATATATCCCGGCAAGTTCATTATAAATACCGGTAAATTTATCGATATAAAACTTGCCATAATTTGGTGGGATTATCATCGGCACAAGAAGCACCTGACTGTCTTCAAGAATCAACTTGTTTACTATTCCATCCAGATTGGATTTAATTTCATCTATAGGTAATCCCCTCAAGCCATCATTCCCGCCCAATTCAAGTACCGTAATTTCTGGATCCATTTCTTCTAAGATCATATCAAGTCTTGATAATGCGCCATGAGTTGTATCACCGCTAATACTGGCATTGAAAACATTGTAAGAATAGCCTTGTTCATTTAATCTCTTTTGAAGCAGTGAGACCCAACCCTGGTCAATTGCGATACCATAACTGGCACTAAGGCTGTCGGCCAGGATCAGAATTGTTTTTTCCTGGGCATTTGCCTGGAAAGTAAGAATAAATAATATTACTAATGTAAATTTACGTACCATGAATAATTTCTCTAGCATCATTTTGCAGGCTGAGCATCTAACAAAGCAAGTTCCTAGTCCAACTGGTCTATTAACTATACTTCAAAACATTAATTTCTCACTGAATATATGAAGAGTATCGAAAGGTATTAAGAGAAAACCAATCCAAAAACGAGTAGAGTATATAGATTAACTAATAGGAAGATGTATGGCGCGATATATAGGTAACAGTATAGCCCCTCATGACACCATTCCAGTTACCGGGATACTGTTAACAAATCTTGGGACACCAGAGGCCCCTACAAAAAAAGCATTAAGGAAATATCTTAAAGAATTTCTTAATGATAAACGTGTAATCGAGACGCCTCGTATTATTTGGTGGCCGATACTTTATGGATTTATACTTACCTTAAGACCAAAACGATCTGCCCATGCTTATGCTCAAATCTGGACTAATGAGGGTTCTCCCCTAAGGGTCATTACCCTTCGATTGGTAGAAAAAATAAGAAAGGTATTAGAAGCAAATATCCAATACCCCATCAAGGTAGAAGTTGCCATGCGATACGGTGAACCTTCTATAAAATCTGCCCTTGAAAAATTACGCAATGCCAATGCACATAGAATATTAATTTTACCTTTATATCCACAATATTCAGCTACCACAACCGGCTCAACATTTGATGAGGTAGCTAGGGTTTTTCAATCCTGGCGACAGGTACCAGAAATGCGATTTATTTCTCATTATCACGATGATGCAGGTTATATATCTGCCTTGTCTGAAAGCATACGAAGTCATTGGGCAGTAAATGGCAAACCCGATAAACTATTATTTTCATTTCATGGTTTACCAAAAAAATATTTTGATGCTGGTGATCCATATTTCTGCGAATGTCACAAGTCGGCAAGACTCGTTGCTGAACAACTGAAACTTGAAGACCATCAATGGAAGGTGTCGTTTCAGTCAAGGTTTGGAGCAATGGAATGGCTACAACCCTATGCCGACGATGTCCTGATCGAGTGGGCCAAAAACAATATCTCAAACATTCATGTTATTTGTCCCGGATTTTCGTCTGACTGTCTGGAAACCCTGGAAGAAATCCAGATCAGGTATCGAAGCATCTATCTCAATGCAGGAGGGAAACAATTTTCATACATACCGGCATTAAATGATGAACCTGATCATATTGAAGCATTGTCATCAATCATTCTTAAAAATTGTGAAGGGTGGAGTGACTATGGTTGGCATCCAGAGAAAGTATCCGAATACAAAGATAAAATTAAATAATTCCGTATTTGTATAGTTAAGATAGTCTTCAAACAGGATTAAATAAAAATTATTTAATCAGTGGCTCAACTACGTCAATACCATGAATAGAAAAATTGGATAGTAATAATCTAGCAAAATACTTTCATATTAAGATAGTTCAACAATTATCTTTCCCTTAATTAATCCAAAGAATCGGTCCGCGCCTTTAAATAACCAACCCAGATGTTCACCACATATTTTACATCCTGCAATTTGCCAGTGATAACCACTAAACCACGAATAATCCGTGGCAGGATTTCCGTATATGGCACAACCTGGTGCCTCGCTAAAACATTCAAAATAGTATTCAAACCCTGCTGGGTTTGTACGGCAATGCTCATTTCTGCCGAGCACGTCTATACGTTCAGATGCGTCCGTAATCCTATTTTGGCAGATAAAACATACAAGTTTTTGAGACTTATCTGACTTTTCAGGTTTTTTTATCGTTTTTAATTGCAACTCTGGTTGAACTGAACCCTTATTCAGACAAATGACCGGGTTTGAGTGTTGAAATGCAGGAATACCCATAAAATGTCTTTGCTGCGTTATCATATGCATTTGATGTGCGGATTTACCCCGTATGAATCTACTTAAATTAATCGTATCCTTTCAGTAGAATAGTAAAGTAATTGTATTAAGCGCTAAGGTTAAATTAAAAAAACTAATATTAACTAATAAAAAAATATAACAACATTCCATGAATTTAGTGCATAAGCCGATTCTCTACAGACGTATTAGTTCGATATTAGGGCTTTTGATTATAATTTCAATTCAGGCTGTTTGTGCACAACCAACGATTGATGATCAACGCAAGCGTTATTTACAGGCACAAAAATCTTTAAGTGCAGGTCAATTAACAACATTTAAGAAACTCACAGGTTCGCTGATTGATTACCCGCTTTATCCTTATCTACTTCATGATTATATCAGACCTCGTTTATCAAGCATTGATGACGAAGACATCATAAACTTTCTTAAAAAATATAATGATTTACCAATTACCAATGATTTACGAAAACGGTGGTTAAGAGTACTGGTAAGAAAAGGAAGATGGCAAACATTTCTGGATAATTACACAACACAAACTGACACTGTATTAAAGTGTTACCAGCTGCAGGCCAGAATCAAGACCAATACTAATTCGTACTTACTTGAAGACACGCGCTCTATGTGGCTAGCAGGAGAATCTCAACCTGAAGAATGTGATCCTGCTTTCGCACTGTTATATAAAAGTGACTTGATGACGCCTGAACTTGTTTGGGAAAGAGTCCGTCTTGCTATGCAAAACAACAAAACATCATTGGCAAAATATCTTTCAAACCGACTGGAACCCACAGATCAGAAATTAGTCGACAGGTGGATAAGTACATATAAAAATCCAGCAAGAGGAACCAGCAATTTTGACATGGAAGATACGCCTCTTGCGCGAGAAATCCTGTCACAATCCATGAACAGATTAGCAGCGGCTAATATTGACACGGCCATTACACGGTGGGGAAAACTAAGTTCTGCTTATTCATTTAGTGAAGAACAAATCCGTAAGATTAACCGCTCACTTGCTGTTCGAGCAGTAATCAGCAAACATCAAAAGTCAAAAGAATTGCTCAATACAATTGATAATAATAATGTAAATGAAGATATTTTCCACTGGCGACTACGTGATGCACTAGAGAATAATGATTGGACTGCGCTGGTAAGATGGACCGAGGGAACACCACCTGATGAATCCATTCGACTTCGTTGGCAATACTGGCGAGCAAGGGCGTTGGAAATGACTGGTGATAAACCAGCAGCAATTAAATTATATAATACTCTCGCTTTAGAACGAGACTATTACGGGTTTATGGCCGCAGACCGTATTAAATTAGACTATACCATTGGCCATCAGTCCTTACCTGAGGATATGGAAACATGGCATGCAGTGTCAAACAGACCCGGTGTACAACGTGCGCATGAACTACACATGATAGGTAATAAATATTACGCCCGTCGGGAATGGAATTTTATAGTAAATAAGTTGAATTCATATGAATTACAAGTTGCGGCAATGATTGTGTCGAATTGGGGCTGGCATGACCGAACAATATTAACGCTCGGCAAGGCAAAAGCATATGATGACCTGATACTCAGGTTCCCAATAGTCTTTGAAGATACGATGAAAAAATATTCTGAGATGCGTAATCTCGATCTCGGTTGGATGTACGCATTGACCAGAGCTGAAAGTGCATTTATGACAGATGCCCGCTCACCTTCCGGGGCTCTGGGACTTATGCAGGTAATGCCTGCCACCGGTAAAGAAACTGCAGAATTTATTAATTTTAAAAGTTTTCAA
>CAUZRI010000163.1:0-4497 GCA_963582285.1 Gammaproteobacteria bacterium
AATCGTAATTAACGATTTATATTTAAGGGGTTATATATACCCCCTTAAATATAAATATATTGTAACTATAAATTGGCGCACTCGGAAGGATTCGAACCTTCGACCGCTCGGTTCGTAGCCGAGTACTCTATCCAGCTGAGCTACGAGTGCTAATTAGGCATTATCTTAAATATATTACTTTTATCTTTACCGAGTACTTCTATTTATTTTCAAGCTGAGCTACAAGTGCTTTTTAAACTTGTACACTAATCTCTTTAATTTAATGGCAGAATACGTTTTATTATTCCACCTTAATTTCTGTCTATTGTGAGCCCATTTGGAGGGTATGAATTGTCCGGCATTTGCCTTTTCAAGTCAATTTCATAGCCGCATTTTCCTGTAATTTCAATCACTTTGTAACGCTTCTCGGTATAATGGTCGGTCATTTACGACCGCTCTGAATGTAACACATTTTTCATGCTTCTCCAGGACATTAAAACCGATCAACTCCAAATAGACCATTGGGAAATGCAGCCTGATCAGTGCTGGGCAGTGCTGGCTCGAAATGGATCTGGAAAACAGATTCTGACTGGGGTGATTACCGGCGATACTCAGCTCAAGACAGGCTCTGTAAACCATAATCTCTCAAAAATCAGTGTGCTTTCTTTTGAAGCGCAGCAAGTGCTTTATGAGCACGAGCTTAAAATCGATGATAGCGATTTCATGGATCAGCTGGATCCGGGCACCACGGTGCGGGAATTACTCGGACTTGATGGCGACATCCCGGAGGAGCTGGCTTTCCTGAAACTGGAAAAAATTCTCGATCGCGGCTATCGCCTTCTTAGCAGTGGCGAAGGCCGTAAAACGCAGCTAGCTCAGAAAATACTGGCAAAGCCAGACTTCCTGATTCTGGATGAGCCCTATGACAGCCTGGATATTACCTCCCGTGCTGACCTGCAGGCTTTCTTTGTCCAATTACTGAATCAAGGCAACACCCGGTTGCTGTTTCTCTTCAACAAGGCAGACGAGCTCAGCGATTGGCACACTCACGTAGCAGTTATGGAGCGAGGGGAATTAATTATCCAGGGTGAGAAATCCACAGTCATGACGGACCCTTCTCTTAATGCCCTACTTTCCTTTGACCCGATATCCTTGCCGCCATGGCCAGAAGATTTGCCCCGGCAGGATCTGCCTAATCCACTGGTTAGACTACAAGAAGGAAAAGTTCAGTACGCAGAGACCGTTATTTTTAATCATCTGAATCTGCACATTAACCAAGGTGACCATGCTCTGCTTACTGGCCCCAATGGTTCAGGTAAATCCACCCTGCTTGATCTAGTTACCGGCGACCATCCCCAGTGTTACGGCAATACGCTGGATGTACTTGGCTTCCGACGCGGCACAGGGGAGAGTATCTGGGAAGTTAAAAAACAGATTGGCATTGTTTCACCAAACCTGCACAGGAATCATCGCGTGCCTGGTTCAGCACTACATATTGCACTGAGCGGCTTTTTTGACAGCATCGGCTTGTATGATGAACCCGATTCGCAACAAATTGACCATGCTAAACAATGGCTGGCGTTGGTTGGCCTGGAGGAAAGTGTCTCTGTCCCATTCAAGCAACTCAGCTATGGTGAACAGCGTCTTGTATTGGTAGCGCGCGCCCTGGTCAAGCAGCCTGCACTTTTAATTTTGGATGAACCTACTCAGGGACTAGATGATATCAACCGTCATCGGTTCATGTATTTCCTGGAGCATTTGAGTGGCCAGCAACGCACGACAATTATCATGGCCAGCCACCGGTTGGATGAGAGGCTGCCGCTATTCACACAACATTTAGCGCTTTAAAAAGTCGAAGTTAAAACAAGATCTCACTGAAAGTGTTTTGCGCAAAAAAAAAGTGCTTTGATAAAAAACTAACTTTTGAGCGGCCTCAATTTATCTCCAATTTTATTCAACATACTGCCCGTTTCATGAGCAATAAAATTAAGTCGCATAGAAGTATTCTTATTACCCTCCCGAATCGGCACATCGAAATATAACTAAAACGATGTATCCCGATTATAGGGTATATACGTTGTCATTCCATTCCGATAATATTTTATAAATAAATGTCAGGGGCTTATGAGCTGGCGTGGAGAGAGGGGCTCATCTTTCTAATCTGATGTTATTTTTTGTTATTGTTTATTTTGCCAAAAAGCAAAGGCAGGAAATAGTAAGAGTAGTAGTTTTTATAGCTTCCAGACAATGGTGAACGAAGCCTTCGAAGACATTTAATAATTTCTATTTTCTTTTCAATGCTTCAATTTGTTCCGGTATTGGCTTTCTTAATAAGGATTCAAGCTCTTGATAAAATTGATCCACAGTCAAACCAAAAGCAATTTCGAACGCCTTCATCCAACCGTTTACTTTTGACGCTTTATAATAATTAAAAAATACTGTGTCATCTGAGGTCTTTAACGCCAGCATGCGTATGCCGATTAACCCATAGTCATACTGAACTTGCCCATAACATAATTGACAGTAACTTTGCAGTCGTTTTGTACCTGCTTCGGTTTCTAAATCTTCAATCGAAACTCCTGGAAAACGGTTTCTAAAATTGAAAACTGTATTCACAACTTCTTTCATCTGTTGATCCATATCAGACCTAAACTGCCACCCTAATTTTTCACCCAATACTATCTGGAAGTAGGTAGCTGCTGACTCCTCAAACCATCTAGGCATACCCCAACCAACAGGAGTCGATTCATTGCCTCCTCTATAGATATTATACCTGCCCTGATAAACATGAAAATACTCGTGGGCTAATACAGATCCTTCCATATCGGGATCGACTCCTGAAGACCAAGAGAATAGATTCTCTGAGTCGGAGCTAGGGTTTAAAGCATAGGAACTAATGGGTTTATCTAACCCATAAGAAGACTGCTCAAATCCATTGCTACCAGGATATATCGTTGCCATCTCTCTCATATCCTTGCCTTGATCAATGTTGATACAATAGTCAATGCTCTCCCCTGTATAATTTTTTTGACAAAAGTCGTTAATGACCGGAAGTGCTGGCTCAAGCAAGTTACCAACAACATAAACCCTTAGTGGCCCCCACCTTCCGAGATATTTCTCTGCTTCAGACAGTCCTTTTTTCAATTCATCTATCAAGCCCGAGGGAACGTCGCTCGCCGCAACAAAGACCGGTTCTACCAGTGAAGGCGTATCCCAACCGAGAGCTTGTAATCTAACGGCATTCGCGACCATTACTTGCAGTGGTCCTTGAATTAGTCTCGAGGGTGATTTAGATACGTAAGGCTTAAAAACAATGTCATTTATGCACTTTTCGTATTTTTGTCTAAATTCTGTATTTTTCGAAAGAATGCCGAATGTATAATTGTCTTTGCAGTCCTGAGACGCTGTATCAGTCCAGCCGGCGCAGACGCCTTGTGGATCATCACAAAATTTTTCAGTTTGATTAAAGTTATATTGTATCCATTCTAGTGACTCAGTCCGCCAGCGACCAGGCAACGTTACCTCGAACTTGAACGGACTTAGACTTGTAGTAATTACAGGTTTACCTTCTTCCGTAAACAATGAGTAGGCTACATACATACGGCGCTCACCCGTTGTCATAGTACCTGAGTAGATTAGAATTTCTTCTACCTCCTCAAGTGATTCAACGTACACGGCAGACGGTAGCGTCTTCAAGCTAGCGTTCCATGCTTCCCATACACCACCGTCATTTAATGCAGAAAATACTTTTTCCCCATTAACCGTCGTACGCAGCACAACATACAGCTCACCCTCTTCACCAACATCATTAACATCTGGATAGACCTTCGCAGTTAGCGTGATAGCATCATTTGTAATGAAAGAAGTATTAGATGTCTCGCCTTGGTCAGAAGACGCACCTACAGAGATGGTAGAGCCTGTAGCAACCCCATCACTGCGCACAATCTTAGGGAGGCTTTGTTGAGGGACGTCTATGTATCCAGAATCAGCAGCACAAGATAAAAAGAGCAATACTAATGATAGTGTGATTTTCTTAAGCTGAATTATATGATGATATTTATTAATAAGTTACGCTTTACTATTAATATACAGATTAGATTTAATATATGAATGCTGCCTATTACAGGTTTTTAGATGTTATGGGAGCGGGTATGAAGCCCTAATTAAAACATGAAACCACAGAGAGTTTTTCTGTTAGGGCCTAGTGCCTAGGATTATTTTTTGGGTGTGTAAATGATATAAGCGCCCTGTGTCCATTGGTTTTACTTGATTAGTGGCGGAGAGGGAGGGATTCGAACCCTCGATAAGTGTAAACCTATACGCCCTTAGCAGGGGCGCGCCTTCAGCCACTCGGCCACCTCTCCCATAAGCGCGCAATCATATCAAATCCTGCCGTAATGGTGGAGTCTGATTTTGAGTAATTTTTCCCGATAATTCGGGGGAGTAAACAGCATTAAGAGCTGATGCCATGAGATATGTAAGTTACTAATTTAATTAGACTAAAACTGCTCGCGGCAA
>CAUZRI010000164.1:0-4488 GCA_963582285.1 Gammaproteobacteria bacterium
GAACCCATTTCGTGCAGCAATCATAAGAGGGGTCAATCCATTCCACATTGCTTTATTCGGATCTGCCTTGCCTTCTTCAAGTAGCGTTTTCACAATGCTCGAATTGCCATTCTCACTGGCGAGAATCAGTGGCGTCACACCGTAATCATTACTCGCGTTCGCATCGGAGCCATTACGGATCATTAGACGTACTGCCTCAAGATTGTCCCAGTATGTCGACCAGGCGAGAGCGGTTGCACCATCGGCCTGGGGTGAATTAATGTCGACATCGCCTACTAATGCATGAACAGCTTCCCAGTTTTGATCTTTTGCAGCTTCAACCAGTCGTAAATCAGGTTCCGCAAGGACAGTGAAACTAACGATTGATAAAAAGATCGGTATCAATACCGACGTAACCGATCGAATAGTTTTACTCTGCATTTAGATAAGGCCTATAGGCTTGTATAAATATATTCGATGGATGTCTGGTTAGGCTATGCGGCTTAAATCCAGTTCACCGTCAGAATACCCCAGTTCACCACCAAACTTCTCAGTTGGCATACCGATCTTATTCAACATCGCAACATGAAGGTTCGCCAAAGGGGTTCCCTCTTTATAGACGATGTGTCGTCCACCTTTAAGCGTGCCTCGACCACCGCCAAATAGCGCGACGGGGATATTCCATTGGCTATGGATATCACCATCACCCATACCGGAACCAAAAACTATTATGGAATTATCCAGGATTGAGGAGCCATCTATATCTTTTTCTGCTCGCATCTTGGCCAGCAATTTGCTAAAAAGTTTTGCATGATAAACATCAATTTCACCGGCCATCCTTTTCTTTCCTGGATTACCCTGATGATGTGTTAATGGATGGTATGGTTCTTGATGACCAAGATTGGCAAATATAAGTTCACTGAATTCCCGGGCTACCATGAAGGTGAAGACCCGGGTCATGTCTGTCTTGAATGCCATTAAAATCATATCGTACATTAATCGCACGTGCTCTTCATACTCCGGTATACCTACCGGGCGCGCTATCTCTGGCAAATCAATATCGGCTTTACTTTCTGCCTTCTGAACGCGGCTTTCAATATTTCTTAGGGCATCGGTAAAATCGTCGAGCTTGGTTCTATCAGTTTGTCCAAGTTTCGATTTGGCTCTGGTAAAATCGTCCTTGATGTAATCCAGAATACTTTTTTGTTGTTGTATTCTGGTTTTCCGTGCTTGCGGATCTGTTCCCGCATCGCCAAATAGCCGTTCGAATACATCTCTGGGTCGAAACACCATAGGCATTGGCGTGGTAGAGTTACTCCAGGAGATTGTATTTGTGTAGGCGGAACTGTAACCGGCGCCTGACTGGCCTGCTAATTCAGCGGCATTTTCAATGCAAAGTTGTAATGAACCCAGGGGTGTCTCCTTGTTGAATTCTTTAGCTATAATTTGATCAACTGAAACGCCGCAACTGACATTGCTTAGTGATTTGTAAGGTTTAACACCTGTCAGAAACATACTGCTGCCACCGACATGGCCTCTAACACTTGATGCAGAGCCGTTATTCAAATTACTTAGCACAAGCATCTGATCTCTAAAAGGTTCCCATTGCTTTAGCATATCTGACATCTCAAAGTTTGCCCCGGCAATAGCGGGTCGAAAACGATCACGTATTATTCCATTCGGGGCATATACATACCCTATCCGAAGCGGCACCTTGCTCTCTATCTCCGAGGCTCGCGCCAATGCGGGTACCATTGCGTCCAATACTGGTAACGCCACTGACACGCCTAACCCACGTAAAAATGTGCGACGTGGAATCTCTTTTTTGAAAATTATCATGACCCGGACCTCCTCATTTGAAAGGGTACGCTGTTAACTATCCCCATTACTATTGATGAAAAACCATAATTATTGTTTGCCGCTGAATGGACAATCTCACGAACGGTAGGCATATCATAATAATCCGTGGGTCGTCCCAATGCATACGTGAGTAACTTTTGTGTGAATGCATTGACAAATATTTCGGGATCTTTCAATAACGCTTTTTGTAATTCAGCCGGACCTTCAAATTCGACGCCACTGGGAAGACGACCGGTAGCATTGATCGGCTTACCATTGTCTTCAGTTCGCCATTTACCAATTGCATTATAATTCTCCAAACCAAATCCAATGGGATCCATCTGGTTATGGCAAACTGCGCAAACAGGATTGGCCGGATGTATTTCCATTCTTTCACGTAACGTTAGTAACTCGCCTGGCGCACCTTTGACGTTATCCAGTGGCGGTATATCTTCTGGTGGGGGTGGGGGAGGCGAGGCCAGTATGTTCTCAAGAACCCATTTGCCGCGTAATACCGTTGAATTTCTGTTTGGGTAAGAGGTTATCGACAGGATACCTGCGCGTGCCAGCAAACCTTGTTGCTCCTCCGGAAGCACTACACGCCGAAAGCGGTTGCCATAGATTCCATCAATCTGATAATGGCGGGCAAGATTTTCATTAAGAAATGAATAATCTGCCTGAAACAGATCAAGAATACTATTGTCTTCGTTGAAAATGCTGCTAACAAAGAGTTTGATCTCTTTATATAAATCCTGGCGTAGGTTTACATCAAATTCTGGGAATTCTTTTTCACTTTTTTGAGTCAGGGGTAAATTACGTAGCAGTAACCATTGTTCAGCAAAATTATCTACCAGGGCGCTGGAACGATTGTCTTTCAGCATTCGTTTTACTTGTGATTCCAATATCTTCGGGTCACTAAGCTCACCCTGTTCGGCCAGGGACAAGAGTTCATTGTCTGGTATGCTGCTCCAGAGAAAAAACGACAATCGGGAAGCCAGAGCCGGGTCACTAATTTCATAATTTGATCCCTCAGTAATATCCTCAGGATCGGTTTCAAAGCGAAACAAGAATGCCGAACTCACCAATATGCCTTCAATCGCTTTGCGGATACCACCTTCGAATGTTTCTTCCTCGTGATAACCTTTTTTATAGAGTGTCATAAGCGGTTGAATGTCGCTGTCAGTAACAGGTCGTCGAAAAGCCAGCCGCGCTTGATTTGATAGTATCTGTCTTGCACACATTTCTTCTTTATTTTTGTTTTGAGGTGTGCATATGAAAATATTTTCACGACTTTTTGTCTGTCCCACACCTTTAATATTGTATGGGCCAGTAATAGTAATATTGCTGACAATGGGTTCAACCCAGGCTCTATCCGTTATTGATCTAATCCTGGCCTCGTTGAAATTATTATAAGATGGCGGTGATATCGACGCATTCTCCCAGGCATATTCTTCTTTTAGAAACGCTATCTGGACTGTCCGGCTCCCGGCTTGAATCGGAACGCGCAGGTTAAGGTCCTGGTCGGCCACGCGTTCATATTTTGCTTGCTCAAAATCAGGTGTTGCAACCCTGCTGCCTAATGCAAGCCCCACATTTTTACCACCAAATTTGAATAAATTGATCCGTTTTCCATCTACCCTTGCATCGAGGAAGTTGGGTTGAGAAATCCCCAGGATTTTTTCATCTTGCCGTTGAAGACGAATTGTAATTTCGTAATCACCATCAACCGGGAATCGATGTCGGATTGCCATGCCGCCACGCGAGCCAAAGGGCAAGTCTTCACTCATGTGATTATGTTGGATTACTTTGGGGTCGATTGTGTATAGATGGCTGTCTACCTGGAGGGCGGAATCTGCTACAGCAAGACGGCTGACCATGCGGCCAATACTCAAGTACTTTTCAATCAATACTTCTGATACTGAAAGAAGATCCCCTAGATTATCAAATCCGCCTGAATCATCTGGTGGAAGATATAATTTACCATCGATTTCCACGTCCAGTAAATCACGCACCGCATTGGTATACTCGCTGCGATTAAGGCGATGAACGATGGCTTCTGTGCCGGGGTTAGGGTTGGCCGTTGCTGACTTATCCAGACTGTCTGTTAAATAGGATTTAAATGAATCATAGAAAGAATTATCTGGTCGTGGCATGCCCACTGGGGGCATTGCTCGAAGCGATAATTTAGTAACGACTTTCTCCCATAGTTCAGGATTTTCACTGATATCGTTGATATTGACGCCATCAAGCATCAAACCTGCTGTTTTCAGGGTTTTGTTATGGCAAGTAACACAGTAACGATCGAGTACAACACGATAATTCTGCGTATCAAAATTGGAGGTATTACCCGTTTCTTGTATCTGGGAAAGACACATAGTGGAAAACACAAGCAAGAAACCGCTAATTACAGATCGAATATAAATAGCAACCTCCGCCCCCAGAGTAACAGTAGATCAAACATATACTTAAACACTTAATTTATCAAACATTTTTCTCTATATCTTAATACGATAAATAATAGGGGATAATTAGGCATTCTGTGAGTAGATTATGTGATAAATTAACGTGCATATTAAAATTACCTTTTGCATTAGCTTTTAGTTAGTATATGTTTAAATTATGATGAGTTATTGCAATATATTATAAATGATACATACATTACTTAGTAAT
>CAUZRI010000165.1:0-4483 GCA_963582285.1 Gammaproteobacteria bacterium
GCTTTGTGATCTCGTGACCAAGAATTGTACCAACAGTCCTGTTTGTATTACGTATCGGTACGATTATATCTACCGGACTTTTATCATCTAATGCGGGTTTACATAATGGTAATAATGTTGTCACGTCCAACGATTGATCCAGACCATGATCCTGCGTCGAGGTACAGTATAAACCGTCACCCGATTCAACCTCTGGTTTACGTAATAAGCGGGTATAATCCAGACCCTGTGCCTTCCAGTGATCCACGGCATGAATTACATCCAGTTTTTCTACATGCCCGATCATTTCATCCATGGTTCTGTAACCTAATTTTGCCATGTATTCACGTATTTCCTCTGCGACAAAACGGAAGAAATTTTCAACGAACTCTGGTTGGCCAGTAAATTTTTTACGAAGCTCAGGACTCTGTGTTGCGACACCAACCGGACAGGTATTTAAATGACATACTCGCATCATAATACATCCCATGACTACCAATGGTGCTGTTGAAAATCCGTATTCCTCAGCACCTAACAATGCAGCCACTACAACATCTCGCCCAGTTTTTAGCTGTCCATCTACCTGCACAACGATTCGATCACGTAATCTATTCGCAACAAGAACCTGCTGGGTTTCTGCTAAACCTAACTCCCAAGGTAGGCCAGCATGTTTTAAAGAACTGATTGGTGAGGCACCAGTACCACCATCATAACCTGATATTAATACAACATCTGAATGTGCCTTGGCTACACCCGCTGCAACAGTACCGACACCAACTTCTGCCACCAGCTTTACATGAATGCGCGCTTTTGGGTTTGCATTTTTCAAATCATGGATTAGCTGCGCAAGATCTTCGATAGAATAAATATCATGATGTGGCGGTGGAGAAATCAATCCGACACCTGGAGTAGAATGACGAACCTTCGCGATCCATGGATACACCTTGGTACCGGGTAACTGACCACCTTCACCGGGTTTTGCACCCTGAGCCATTTTTATTTGAATATCATCGGCATTGACTAGGTATTCGCTTGTCACGCCAAATCTACCAGAAGCAACCTGTTTAATTGCGCTGCGACGTGAATCACCATTTTCATCCAACGTATATCGGTCAGGATCTTCGCCACCTTCTCCAGTATTTGATTTTCCACCGATCCTGTTCATTGCAATAGCAAGGGTTTCATGCGCTTCCTTACTGATAGATCCATAGGACATCGCACCAGTTGAAAATCTTTTCATTATATTTTCAATTGGTTCAACATCCTCTAACGGAATCGGATTTTTTGCAATTTTGAAATCAAATAACCCACGTAAAGTTGCCAGGTGTTCATTTTGGTTATTAATCAGGTCTGTGTATTCTTTAAATATTTTATATTGACCCGACTTTGTAGCATGCTGTAATTTGAATACAGAACGTGGATTAAAGAGATGATACTCTCCATCTCTACGCCATTGGTATTCACCTCCCCATTCAAGTTCGGGTTGATTAATCATCCGTTTGGGAAATGCTTTATTATGTCTAAGGGCTGATTCCTGCGACACTACTTCGAGTCCAATGCCTCCGATTCTTGAGGCCGTCCATGTAAAATAACTATCAATAAATTTTTTATTTAAACCTATCGCCTCAAAAATTTGTGCCCCACAATATGATTGAACCGTGGAGATTCCCATTTTGGACATAATTTTATTCAAGCCTTTATTTACGGCGTTGATAAAGTTTTTAATCGCAGAATCTAACTCCATCTCTGGCACGAAGCCCTCACCTAACAAACTTCCTATCGTCTCAAAAACCAGATATGGGTTAATTGCACCGGCACCGTAACCAATTAGGCACGCAAAATGGTGAGTTTCCCGGGGCTCTCCTGACTCTACAACCAGACCAATTTTTGTCCGGCAGCCTTCACGTATTAAATGATGATGTACTGAGGCGGTTGCTAATAATGCGGGAATAGCGGCTTGATATTTCTCTATACCTCGGTCTGACAAAATTATATATGCATAACCGGAGTTTGCTGCGGACTCAGCCTCTGCACATATGTTAATTAATGCCTGTTCAAGACCGTCGCCTGCCATGCTTACCGGGTACAAGATAGAAATTGTTTTTGTTCTATAGCCTGCAATATTTATATCCCTGATCTTTGCCAATTCTTCATTCGTCAATACAGGAGAAGCAATCCTGATTTGCTTACAGCTTTCAGGTTGTGGGTTAAGTAGATTCCCTTCAGGTCCAATGGTTGTGCTGATCTGAGTTACCAGCTCTTCCCGAATCCCATCTAGCGGAGGATTGGTGACCTGCGCAAATAATTGCTTAAAGTAATCATAGAGCAATCGCGGACGGTTTGATAAAACTGCCAACGCAGTGTCAGTTCCCATAGAACCTGTGGGCTCCATTCCCTTACTTGCCATTGGTGAAATGATAATTTTTAGTTCTTCATGGGTATATCCAAAGGCCTGTTGTCTTTGTAAGAGTGTTTCTGGATCAGCACCATGAATTTGCTTAGGCAATGGTAACTTTTCAATAGGCAGTAAATTTTGTTTTAACCATTCTGCGTAAGGTTGCGCTGAAACATATGCACTCTTTAGCTCTGCATCATCAATGATCTTACCCGCCTTGGTATCTACCAGGAAAATTCGTCCTGGGTGCAAACGTTCTTTTACTAAAACATTTTCTGGAAGTACTTCGAGCACGCCTACTTCTGATGCCATGATCACCATATCGTCCTTGGTGACATAATATCTTGACGGCCTTAAACCATTTCTATCAAGTACAGCGCCAATTATGTCCCCATCTGTAAAGGCAATAGATGCAGGTCCATCCCATGGTTCCATTAAGCAGGCATGATATTCATAAAATGCTTTACGCTGATCATCCATGGTCTCATGACCACTCCATGCTTCAGGTATCATCATTAATGCTGCATGTGTCAAAGGCCTACCCGTCATATACAAAAATTCCATGACATTATCAAACGTTGCTGAGTCACTACCTCCCTCAAAGACAATCGGAAATATTTTTTTCAAATCATCACCAAACAGAGAGGATTTGCATAGAGACTCCCTCGCGCGCATCCAGTTAATATTTCCCCGTAAGGTATTAATTTCACCGTTATGACACATATATCGAAATGGCTGGGCTAATTGCCAGGAAGGAAAAGTATTTGTTGAAAATCGTTGATGCACCAGTGCAAGTGCAGACTCCATATCTTCCTCACTTAAATCAGGAAACATAGGTTCCAACTGTCCACCGGTGAGCATACCTTTGTATACAATAGTTTTGTTAGACAAACTAGGGATGTAAAAATTATCCTTTTCTGCCAATTGACTGTTTGCTATAGCATGTTCGACACGTTTCCTTATTACATAAAGTTTACGTTCAAAAACATTAGCATCACTAACGCTAATGCCTTGCCCAATAAACAATTGCTTAAATGAAGGCTCACCAGCTTTAGCAGTTTCTCCAATAATGGAATCATTAGTAGGGAGTTCGCGCCATCCCAAAAGAACTTGTTCTTCTTCTGCGATTATTTGTTCGAAAATTTCACAACATTTTTCAGAATCTTTCGGATCGCGAGGGAGAAATATCAACCCTGCGCCATACTCTCCCGACTCAGGCAATTCGATATTCAACTCCCCACATTTTCTTAGGAAAAACTTGTGCGGAATCTGAAGTAAAATACCCACACCATCACCGGTATGCTCGTCACTTCCACATGCACCTCGATGCAACAGGTTTTGCAGGATAGTCAAAGCGTTTTCTATAATCTTTCTGGACTTACGGCCCTTAATATCCACCACAAAACCTACGCCACAGGCATCATGTTCCTGACTCGGTTCATATAATCCTTGGGCGATAGGGGGTAGCACTACATTCTTCATTTAGTATTTTCCATTCTTGAGTCCAACAGATTCCTTGTAGTTTTTCCTAAAATGTACAACAGAGGAAATATCCATTTTCTTTGACACCTGGATACACGTCATTCCGACGTCTCCGGTACCTTCATGTTATGCGAAAAGGGGAGAGATTATATAAAAGACCCACATTTATGTCACGGCGCAACATTATGATAATTCAGATAATTATCAATGAATTTAAAGACGTTAATGAATTATTTAAGAATTTAAACGATTTTTACTGATTTTTACTGATTTTTACTGGAGATAACAGAAATAATGATTAAATTTCGTGCTAATTTGAATAATTTTTTTATATCTTATTGTTTTATATAGATAAAGTTCTACGATGCTAACCGTTCTGATTCAGATATTGCAAACCTGTCAGTCATTCCAGCAATATAATCCGCAATAATCCGAGCACGGATTACTTCAGGGTCATTCTTGCCAGAGAAATTTTGGTGATTTTGAATTGCCGGTGACAATGTAGAGGGGTCAAACATATACTTTTCAAACAGACCCGATACGATATCCTTGGCAGTATCTGACATGTGTATAACGCGTTTATGTCGATAAAGATTTTTAGACAAAAATTGTTTTAGTTGATTATGT
>CAUZRI010000166.1:0-4443 GCA_963582285.1 Gammaproteobacteria bacterium
TTGGAAAAAGTAGCAGAACTCTACCAATTACAATAAAGAATTTAATTAATGTACGTGCGATCACAAAGATGAGCTAACAATAAATCACACAACACCCTTATCTTTTTTATTCTGATTAAAATTTAAAAATTGTTGCGCAAGTAAAACTAATACTACTATTACCAAACCTATGATTTTTTCATCAGGGGTTATTAGTAACAACGCACCAACACCTAATACAATACGATTTAATCGACCCATGTGTTTAAAACTATATCCGCGTATAGCTGCTGCAAGTGCTATAGCACCTATTGCAGCAGTAATAAATGCAATTGCAATGTCAGATGCACTCCCTCGCATTAATAAGCTTTCATCCAACACAAAAGCAAAGGGAATAATAAATGCCGCTATACCCAGCTTCACGGCTTCCCAACCGGTCTCCCATAATTTTGCGCCACTAATTGTGAGCGCGACATATACAGCAATACACATGGGCGGAGTGAAGAAGGACGCAAGGCCCCAGTAGACGACAAATAAATGGGCGGCAATATCAGATACACCTAACGCTATGAGGGCTGGTGCCAATAGTGTTGCAAGTGTGAGATATGCGGGTATTGCATCCAGACCCATGCCAATAAACAGACTGGCTAATCCCACTAAGACCAGGGCCAAGATAAGGTTCCCATCTGATATATTTACTGCAAAGGTCGATAACTTGATGCCGACACCAGAAAATTCTAATGACCCAATCATTAATCCTACAGAAGCTGTAATAACGACGATGCCCACCCAACGGCCTACAGTCTGATTGCAGGCATCCAAAAATTTATCCCATGTCATCCATAACGATCGATCTCGTGTGATAAATCCGCTTAGCATTGCCACTACAGTTGCATAGATGCCCGCAATCTCGGGTGGGTAGGATTTAACAAATAGAAAGTAAAACAACGCACAAATGGGAATGATGTAATGAATTCCTTTGAAGAGCAAAGGTTTAAGCTTAGGTACTTCTTCTTTTGATAAGAGTCGGACATCTTCTTTATGTGCCTCGAAGTGTACGGATGCGAACAGCACCAGATAATATAAGATTGCGGGTAATGCTGCAGCAACAACAATATCGACATAATCTACACCAATCCAGTCCGCCATAACAAAGGCAATTGCACCCATCACCGGAGGAAGAATTTGACCGCCCGTTGAGGCAACCGACTCCACAGCCCCGGCAAATGCCGGCTTATAACCTATAGATTTCATCAGTGGAATTGTAAATACGCCAGTTGTGGCCACATTGCTGGATGGAGAACCGGATATTGAGCCAAACATCGCACTGGCCATGGCTGCACCTTTAGCAGCACCCCCTTTGCTTCTTCCCGTTAACGCCATAGCAATATCTATAGACCACTGCCCCGCACCAATTACCTGCATAACCGCACCAAACATCAAATAGACTAAAATTATTGATGTTGCTATCTGTAATGGTTGTCCAAAAAAACCCGACTCACCAGCATAGGCGGCATAAAGCAATCGATCCATGGTCGCACCTGCACCGTAAAGTACACCAGGCAGGTATCGTTGATATACAGTGATGACAATAAAAAAGGCAATGACACAAACTAATGTAATACCCGCTGTTCGCCTAACTGCTTCGAGTATGGCAATACCCAATAACACGCCTAACACAATTCCCTTACTATCGAGAAAACCATACATCGCATAGAGGTCAAGGTTTTCATTAAAAAATATTACATAGCCATTACCCAATAAAAGTGCGGCAATAAAAAAATAATCATAGATAGGAACAGACTTTATGCTCCAACCACCGCCTGTGTTTTCAGTCTTTAATTTTTCCTGTTTACTAACGTATGCACGGGTAGTAAAAAAAATGATGAGCCCCGCGCAGGTCAGACTAATTGCAGAATGTATTTGACTGGGAATAAACATGCCAAACCAGGCAGGAACATTTCCGACCACGATTAAGTGGTACATGATTATGAAAAAAGAAAATATTGCAGGAATTGATTTAGACATGCTTTAAAGACAACTAAGCCCTGCTACAAGAATGAAAATTTTGTAGCAGGGCTTTATTAATCACTAATCTTAGTAAAATATTACCAACGCCATAGGCCGCTGTTTTGAAATTGCGGTGCGATATTTTTTTCCCACTCTGCGGTTTCGATGTTAAATCCTATTGTATTCCCACGTAATTGAGGATCCTCAAAAACAATTTTACCCTGAACCATGGTCATGATAGGTTTGATAAAAGGTAGCTCTTCCAGGGGTGCATCGATTACATCGTTATCCAACACAACAATATCAGCATATTTTCCAGGTTCTATGGAGCCGAGAACATCGCCTCTGTATATTGATGGTGAGGCCCATCGTGTCATCATTAATAACATAGTCATACGATCAGGAATCGCTTCCTCTGGAACACCCATGGCAATTTTTCCGTCCAAACTCCTTCTGGTCAGAAAGATATAACCATATTCAAACGGTGAGTTTCTGACACTTTGCTGGCTGCCAAACTCACTGATCATAGGTTTAATCCCGTTCTTTAACATGGTTGCGTAAGGGGCATATCTCCCTAAATATTCTTCGCCATAATCCCTTGCAATAACTGTGGCTACCTCTTCAGAGGCATCACAACTAAATGTTTGTCCTAACCGTGCTGCCCGTTCCACCTGATCCTGCCTGACCTGGTGACAGTGATCTGATTGCAGATTAAGAGATCGGATCTTCTCAAGACTAAGGCCTGATTGCTCAATGGCGTCCTGGTAATAATCCAGCGCCTTATCACCAGCAATGTGGTGACCGGCTATATTAAGTCCATTTTTAATTGCCGCCTTTAATGCCCGAATACGCAATATGCCTACTTCTGTTGCATCCGCCGTGCATCGTTCACGTTCTTTTATGTCTTCCCTGGCATTAATAGTGGTACACATGGCGATAGCGCCGCCGTCCATACTCACGGGGTTCATGCCTACATTCCAGAGAAAATCGGAACCGTAACCCGCCTCGTCGTGGTAATTTTCATAAAAGTCTTCTGGCCTGTCAGTAAAGATATGTGCCCAACCAAGACTCCAGGCCCAGCGTATGGGCATTTCCCCTTTGCGGTCCAGCATCAGTGCGACGGTATAACCGTTTTTGGATTGCGCGTGTGTGCCGTGGGTTGTTATGCCGTTCTGGGCGTTTACCTGAAGGACAGACTTATATACCTCTGAATACCTCTCCATTTGTGTTTCCATTATCAGGTCGATGGCCACGGAACGAGGAAAATCCACATATTGCCTGGACCAACCCAGTTCTTTACCGTCAGCTCCACCTACCCAATATACGTCAGGGATCTTGCGGCCAAAGTATTCTTCAAATTCCTCAATTCCCATTGAGCTGGTGACTACCGAGGCACGGGTGCGGATCATTACTTTATTATTGGGGGCCCATTCATCGAGTACCCTACGAGTAATGCGCGAGCCAAACACGGCATGGGCAATATTGGAGGGATTCATCTGCACCTTTATCCATTTGCCGGGGCCAAGATCCCGTGCCCTTGCCCTGATTGCGGCCTCGGCAAGAGACACCGCTTCATCTTCTGAATTGGCGAGCAGTCTAATATTAAGTAATTGTGGGTCAACATCTGCCGCCCATGGAAATCCCAAGGAAGTTTCATACAGGTGGGTATGGGTATCGATAAGCCCAGGTATTACGGTACGAGAATTCACGTCAACTACCTCAGTACCTTGAACTGCCATATTGCGAATCTCAGTGTTGCTACCAACGGCAATAATTTTACCATCCCTGATTGCTATGGCCTGGGCAATGGTGACTGCCTCGGGATCGTCACTGTCAGCAGTTACGACCTTTCCGTTTACCAGTATTGTATCAGGCGTAACTACAAATGATTGCGCGATGACAGACTGAAAAGAAAGGCAGGCAAGTACAAAAAGGAACCGTTTGACGAACATTATATTAATCAACTTAAACATGAATCTTTCCCCCGGGGCTTAAGTATAAGATACGAAATACACAAGACATTATGTGGTTTTTAAACTCAAATCAGGTTAGCAGTTTCCCAAACATAAGCAAGAAAAATACCTTTGCTCTAATGCTTATATAAATATTATTATAGTGAATCTTATAAATGTAACTTATTATATTTACTCAAAAAATTGTCAGACTATTCGCATACTCCTATGCAACTATGAATCTATAGTGAAAATTATCCAGTAGATTTCGTTAATGAAGCGAGTTAATAATATTTAAAGTAATGAAGGGGTTTTAAATATAATATCGTCTCCTATCGATACACATTCAGATTCATTGGGAATTATTACCAAATGTATTCAAACAACTTCTTTAGAGTACTAAATGTTTATATTAAACGCATTGCGTTTTGTTTGCTCTTTAGCTTACATATCTTCTCGATTACCGGTATTAATGCGCAAGAGAATAAAAATTCAGTCGCTA
>CAUZRI010000167.1:0-4412 GCA_963582285.1 Gammaproteobacteria bacterium
CTCGGTTTTCAACCCAAGTGGGTTCGGTCCTCCACATCATTTTACTGATGCTTCAACCTGATCATGGTAAGATCACTCGGTTTCGCGTCTACCGCACCTAACTATACGCCCTGTTCAGACTTGGTTTCCCTACGGCTCCGTATTTTATTACTTAACCTCGCTAGATACGAGTAACTTGCTGGCTCATTATGCAAAAGGCACGCCGTTCCTCTTACGAGGTTCGACAGCTTGTAGACATACAGTTTCAGGTTCTATTTCACTCCCCTCCCGGGGTACTTTTCACCTTTCCCTCACGGTACTTTTTCACTATCGGTCATATGAGAGTATTTAGCCTTACCGGGTGGTCCCGGCAGATTCGAACGGGGTTTCTCGTGTCCCGCCCTACTTGGGAATACAATCCAACAAGATACCAAATTTTCGGATACAGGGCTATCACCTTCTATGGCTGAAACTTTCCTGATTCATTCTCCTAATTAGGTATTTTCTGACTTGTCGAAGATCCTGCTAGATCTTCCAATTATATCCCACGACCCCAATACAGCTAAGTTGCAGACATGACACTGTACTGGTTTAGGCTGTTTCCTTTTCGCTCGCCGCTACTAAGGAAATCACTATTGTTTTCTGTTCCTGCAGGTACTGAGATGTTTCACTTCCCTGCGTTATCACTTATTACTCTATGTATTCAAGTAATAGTATTCTAATATTACTTAGAATGGGTTGTCCCATTCGGAAATCTCCGGTTAAACGGTTGTTTGCACCTCACCGAAGCTTATCGCAGCTTACCACGTCCTTCATCGTCTTCATATGCCAAGGCATCCACTATATGCCCTTCATAACTTAACCAAAAGCAATTATATCACAGTTAGACTTATTAATCTTAACCAAATTCACAATTTCAAAAACCATTAAAACAAAATCTGTAAAACTTTAAAACTATTAAAACAAAATCTGTAAAACTAAATTTGTGGAGCTGACAGGGATTGAACCTGCGACCCTCGCGTTGCAAACGCGATGCTCTCCCAGCTGAGCTACAGCCCCGTAATTTAATAAAAGGTAGTTAACTCTAATAAATGGTGGGTTTGGGAAGATTTGAACTTCCGACCCCCGCCTTATCAGAGCGGTGCTCTAACCAACTGAGCTACAAACCCAAAAGACTGAAAAATACGTGAAATAATCCATCAAAAAAAAGCTTTTAAGCGTCTTCTAATCATTAAAAACGATCAGAATACTCCTTAGAAAGGAGGTAATCCAGCCGCACCTTCCGGTACGGCTACCTTGTTACGACTTCGCCCCAGTTACCAATTTTACCTTAAGCAGTTCCCTCCCGAAGGTTAGGACACTGATATCGGGCACTACCGGCTTCCATGGCGTGACGGGCGGTGTGTACAAGACCCGGGAACGTATTCACCGCGCCATGCTGATGCGCGATTACTAGCGATTCCTGCTTCATGCAGTCGAGTTGCAGACTGCAATCCGAACTTAGGAAAGTTTTTTGGGATTAGCTCCACCTCGCGGTATTGCAACCCTTTGTACTATCCATTGTATCACGTGTGTAGCCCTGAACGTAAGGGACATACTGACTTGACGTCGACCCCACCTTCCTTCCGGTTATCCCGGGCAGTTTTCTTAGAGTCCCCACCATTATGTGCTGGCAACTAAGAATAGGGGTTGCGCTCGTTATCGGACTTAACCGAACATCTCACGACACGAGCTGACGACAGCCATGCATCACCTGTAATAATGTCTTTGAGCAAGCTCGCAGAGGTTTCTGCTTTCACAGAAATTTCATTAATATGTCAAGTCCAGGTAAGGTTCTTCGCGTTGCATCGAATTAAACCACATGATCCACCGCTTGTGCGGGTCCCCGTCAATTCCTTTGAGTTTCAACCTTGCGGTCGTAGTCCCCAGGCGGAGCACTTAACGCGTTAACTCCGACAGTGAAGGGCTTAAATCCCCCACCATCAAGTGCTCATCGTTTACGGCGTGGACTACCAGGGTCTCTAATCCTGTTTGCTACCCACGCTTTCGTTCCTCAGCGTCAGTTGAGGTCCAGTAAGCTGCCTTCGCCTTTGGTGTTCCTCCTGATATCTACGCATTTCACCGCTACACCAGGAATTCCGCTTACCCCTACCTAACTCAAGTCTAAAAGTATCAAAACCGGGCCCACGGTTAAGCCGTGGTATTTCAATTTTGACTGTTTAGACCGCCTACGAACTCTTTACGCCCAATGAATCCGGACAACGCTTGCCCCCCTAGTATTACCGCGGCTGCTGGCACTAAGTTAGCCGGGGCTTTCTTATAGGGTACCGTCAAATTTTTAGTATGTTAAACTAAAAATCATTCTTCCCCTATGACAGATCTTTACACTCCACAGAGCTTCTTCGATCACGCGGCGTTGCTGCGTCAGGGTTTCCCCCATTGCGCAAAATTCCCCACTGCTGCCTCCCGTAGGAGTCTGGGCCGTATCTCAGTCCCAGTGTGGCTGATCATCCTCTCGAACCAGCTACTGATCGTTGCCTTGGTAAGCCATTACCTTACCAACAAGCTAATCAGACGCAGGCCCATCCAATAGTGATAGCCGAAGCCACCTTTAATCATAGTACCTGATGGTATATGATTTTATCCAGTATTAGCACCATTTTCACGATGTTATCCCGGTCTAAAGGGTAGGTTGCCCACGCGTTACTCACCCGTTCGCCAGTTTACTCGCTTTCCGAAAAAAGCTTTCTCCTCAGACTTGCATGTGTTAAGCACGCCGCCAGCGTTCGTCCTGAGCCAGGATCAAACTCTCCATTGTATTTTTTTTAATTTATGGATCATTAGATCTTAGATCTCTTAATTTGTTATCTCAATTAACTCTCATTGACGGATTATATATTCACGTATTTCTCAATTTCAAAAATCTTTTATCTCTAAAAAGCAAATGCTCTTTCGAGCACAGCTTACTAATTTAAGCAGGTTAGCAAAGTACCAACAAGCATTATTTTAATTTTTTTTAAATATTTCAACTTTATTTAACAATTGTCATCCTTCCTTCTCTAATAAAGGCTCCCGAAACCATCTTATAAAAATATATTCCAGATGAAATAGGGGTGTTAAATTGAGTTGATGAATTCCATGAAACTTGATATAAGGTTCCAGGAGCGTGATATCCATCTACCAATGTATAAACATGCTGACCTAAAATATTATAAATATCAATCTTTACATTTCCAGCATTTTTAACTGAATAATTAATATTCGTTACTGGATTAAACGGATTTGGATAATTATTTGACAGTACATAATCTAAAGGAACGTTGTTTTCGACTATCGATAGACAATCTCCATCAGCACCCGGATCCAAGGTCCAACTGCCATCCAACTCACTATAAATACCATCACCGTAACAATTACTATTATTTTCAGGACCATCGCATATTCCATCACCACAAGTAGTCCAACAATCCGCATAGCAGAAACCTAAACCATTATATGTGGCCGTCTCTCCAAAACCTTCTTCACAAGTACCATCATCGCAACTAAAACAATCACTATAACTATACCAATTATTAGAGCTTACATCTTCCCCAAATGTGCATATTTCGTTTACTACAGCGCAGTCTAAATCACATGTTCCTGCTACTGTAGTGCCTAAAGTTTCACTCCACCATGTTTGACATTCGCCATCTCCACACATATCAAAGTTGCAATCCGCCGGACATGTTATATTATCTTCGGAAGCAACCGTATCAGCTCCCCCATCAAACCTAGCACAAACATTATCCCCGCAAATAGGAGCGCAATCAGAAGTGCAATTAGCAGAATCTTCAGTATTTCCAAACAATCCATTTGCATCGCAATAACCATCCCCGCAAGCACCTGTCCCTGAACAGTCAGATCCAGATGTAAATACATTTTCACCATTACCGTTAGGAATACTTGAAGAGCCTATCAATTGACCATCACACACTCCATCTCCATAAGCATCGGAAATATTCCAATCTACTGGGTAATCTGCAGGACAAGATATTTCTTCGTCACCAGGAACACTTAAGCCACTATGATGATAAAAGCCATCTCCACAGATACCTAAACAAGTAGAATCAGTGCCAGGGTCTTCAGAATCATCACATACGCCATCTCCTAAAGTTGAAACGTAATCGCTATCACAATTAATATCTGTTTCATCCCCAAGAGTAGATGTCCCTGAATGATCATAATAGTCGTCTCCACAAGTTTGAATATAATCCCCTAAACAATTTTCATATGTTTCAGCATTATCTGAATCTGCTATTATTTCATTTATTTCAAAATCTTCATAATGATAAACATTATCTCCGCAGACTATCTGATAATCAACACAGGTATCATCCTCTCCACCTAAATAATCATAGCAATTATCACCGCATGATGAGACACAATCAACACTA
>CAUZRI010000168.1:0-4398 GCA_963582285.1 Gammaproteobacteria bacterium
GCTCGACTAAACGTCCGTGATTTTATGGATACACTTCGCGCCAGTGGCATACATACAGGGGGACCTCCTCCTCTCAATCAAAACGACCGCAAGGCATTCGCAGACAGTCTAGATAAATTTTTAACCAAACAATTAAAGACCTTTTAATAGGAATTAATTCATTAGTAATAAAGCAACATGTTGAACATTTTTACGTAACACGTTGAGACGAAGACAGATCAGAAAATGTGCTTACTAGTAAGATTGATACTTTATCTTCCTAATTCAATACAATGTTTAGGGTCAGAGTAAAAACTATCATCTCGTGCTACAAACTTTTACACTGACACTAAACAAGATCAAATTATTTTTTATCAGAGATATTAAAATCTGTTTTATTTCCTTTCTTTTCCTTTTTTGCGGCACGTTTTTCCTTTAAAGTCATGGCCGGTTTTTTCTGTAGTTCTCTGGAATTATTCCGTTCTTTTGACATGTCCTTGCTCCATATAATTTAGTATTTGATATTTATGTTTATAAATCTATATTTACACTGTACCCCAGACTGTCCGCGATGCAAATCAATAGTATTTTGGATCGGTTAAAAATCAATATTAAACTAACTTAAGATTTTGTCTCATCCGGCAAATCACAGGATCTACTCACTTACGTCAATAAATATATAGCAGAAGGTTCCAGAAAATTATAAAGTTCGATTTATAAGATATGACTGGACATTAAATCAACAGCCTTAAATAGAAGGCTGCTCTTTACATCATCCGTTTGAGTATATTCTTCCCTTGTTCTTCGGTTAATGCAGTTGGCTTTTGACAAATTGGGACATCGTCACTTAGCACAGGTTCAAGATGCCCAAGGTCTGTTTTCTCTTTATTATGGAAAAACAATCCCGTGTAAATCGTATCTTCCCACATCATGGCTTTTTCTATGGCGGTTTTCCAATCAGTGGTGTCATGGTTGTCATCTTCCAGTTTACGTATGCGTTTCCTGAAGAATGGGACATCATTATCGTGGTTAAATGTGACGCAAGGACTGAATACACTGATAAATGAAAATCCTTTGTGTGCAATCGCTTGTTTCATAAGATCTGTTAAGTGTTTTGTGTCTGAACTGAATCCACGGGCCACAAAGGTTGCACCGTTCATAATTGCTGAGGGTATTGGATTGAATGGGTACTCTACACTACCAAAGGGTGTACTCTTGGTCTTCATATCAACTCTGCTGGTAGGAGATGTTTGACCTGTCGTTAATCCGTATATCTGATTGTCCATTACAATATAGGTTAAATCTACATTACGTCTCGCGGTATGGGTAAAGTGGTTTCCACCAATGCCAAACCCGTCACCATCCCCGCCAGTAACAAATATATTCAACTTGTGATTTCCCATTTTTGCGCCTGTGGCAACCGCAAGTGATCTTCCATGCAGAGTATGCATACCATATGAATTAAAAAATCCAGGAAAATTAGATGAACAGCCTATGCCACTCACAGTGAGTGATTCATGCGGTTTCAATTCCAGATCCAGGCAAGCCCTGCGCAAGCTGTTTAAAACACCAAAATCTCCGCAGCCAGGACACCAGTCAGGATCAACTTTGCCTTTGTAATCACTGACCTTCTCGGGTGTGATAATCAATTCTTTGTTTATTGGCATTGTCATTATCTATTTCCTCGTTTTAAACCATTATTTCCTGGGTAGGAACAAAGTGGTTGGTTTTTTCAGTAAGCTGTTCTTTAACGCCCTCAACTATATGATGGGGCATAAATGGCTCCCCATCGTATTTACGAATGTGTCCATTGACATTCAGACCTGTCTCTCCGCGAAAAAATCGAAAGAATTGGCCTGTGTAATTATTTTCTATCATGATGGTGTGGTTGGCATTATTAACAATGTCAGTCACTGCCTGAACATGAAATGGGACTATCCACTTTATAGCTAATTGGTTTGCAATAATTCCCTGCTCTGCCAACTGTGCAATAGCTTCTTTAATAACGCCAGAGGTAGAACCCCATCCAATTAGAGTAACGTCTGCGTTCTCGGCGCCTTCCAACTGTGGTGCTGCAATTTTATCAACTACATTTGCAATTTTTCGTGCTCGCTTTTCAACCATAAGGCGTCGAGTATGCGGGTTAGTATATTCATCGCTTATCAATACACCATTTTCGTCGTGTTCATCTGTAGCTACTACATGGACATGTCCTTCCAGTCCAGGAACAGCACGGGGAGACACACCACTGTCAGTTCGTTTATATCGCAAATAACTACTGTCAGAAGAAGGTTCTGTTACTTGTTCACCTCGATCAATTTCTGGCTGAAAATTAATAGCATCGGGATCAGCACTAAATGTGCCCTCAGAGATCAGCAGGTCAGTTAAAACTATTCCGGGGCATTGATGTACGTCACAAAGATTGAATATTTCAGGGATGATATTGTAGGCATCAAGCGCGTCGACTGGTGCAACAATAAATCTTTCAAAATCCCCTTGACTGGCACCCAAGGCCTGCCACAGATCGCCTTGTTCAGTCTTTGTTGGAACGCCCGTAGAAGGACCTGCCCGCATCACATTAATAAAAACACAGGGTATCTCCATTATAGATGCAGCACCTATGGCTTCTGTCATCAATGCAAAACCACCTCCTGACGTTGCACACATTGCCCTGGCACCAGTATGTGCTGCACCGATAACCATATTGGCTACGGCAATTTCATCTTCAGCCTGGCGAACCATAATATCCAGATCACGTGCATTCTTTGCGAACCAATGAAGCACTCCTGTGGAAGGACTCATAGGGTAAGCACAATAAAATTTGACACCAGCCGATGCACCTCCCATGGCAAGTGCATCGTTACCTGTCCATAGAGCCTTGGGCTTTAATCCATCAGGAACAGTTTCAGAGTGAACTTGAAAGTTTTCTTTTGCGTATTCATAACCAGCCTTAGCAGCATTGACATTCTCATCAACAACCTCCTGCCCCTTTTTTATTAATTGAAGAGTAAGAGCCTGTTCCAGTAATTCAAAATCCATCTTTAACAGAGACAGGATCACGCCCAGAGAAATTGTATTTTGTATTAATTTATTGCGACTTCCACCGGAAATTTCCTTAACTGAAACTGGACATAATTGAACACCTGTTGCCGCCTCACCGGGTTTAATGGAATCAGAATTGAATATTACAATACCCCCTTCTCCCATTAGTCCAAGATGTCTGTCCATGGTGTCCTGATTCAAACAAACCAGCATATCCAGCTTGTCACCATGAGAATATATTTCCTCATTGCTAATTCGGGTAGTGAGAAAAATATGCCCACCTCTGACGATAGATTGATAGGCGTTATAGGCATTAAAATGAAGGCCGCGACGGGTAAATATGCGCGCTAAAATATTACCGGGTGTTGCTATACCCTGACCGGCAGCTCCACCTATGGCCATGGCAAAATCAAAATTATCGGATGGCATTATTTAATATCTCCATTAGTGTAATTATTTCATACGATTCTCTTATGGACGATTTAATTACCATTAAGGGCTCGTCTCACTGAATCTTTTTTTGTTTGATTTTACAAAAGTTGCAATTAGCTATGTGTTACTCCATATATCCAAACAAGTGCGATCATTGCTTATAATTATTATTCTATATCACAGACCTCATTATATCTTAAGTAGCTATTCAAACAATTAATTAATGCGCATCATCATCTCGTGAATATTTAATGATACGCATAAGAGGATTATTATTTCCTTATTTAACTGGTAAGTATGCTAATCAGCGCTTATTGCAGTTGTTATTGCGACGCAACAATTATCGATCCTTGGTAACAAATAAATATTTGATTATTTCCTCAATTGCGAATCAGGGTTGCACACGCATAGCATCACAGAACATCGTTGCAATGGAACAATCATTTTTTTAATCTTATCCTTACTGTTATCAAATTATTTTCATCTAATTTTGAATTATTAATTGTGTCGCCAAACTATCACCTTTGAAACGTAATCTCGATACAATAATGTTAGTATCTATTATGATTAATAAGAAATTATTTTTTATAATATCTTCGATTATAGTGCTTACTCCATTACTCGGCGCATTGTATTTAAATCATGTCGTAAGCAGGATCGAAACCGAATATAAATCTAAATATGATGTTGAAGAAGTTATCGAGATAATTGAAGGTGCTGAGGACATCGAAGCCCTTAAAAAAATTTCCCTATATGCATATATGGCAAATATGAAGGTAATAGAGGTTCAATATAAGTATATATATCAATATATTTTAATATTAATCTTATTAGCAGGCATTAATTTAACTTTTCTAATAACGCTATATATAAAAATAAATAATAATAATTTTAAAGCTACTCAAACCAAAATATAGAACAGGTTTTAGACATATTTAAATAAAT
>CAUZRI010000169.1:0-4395 GCA_963582285.1 Gammaproteobacteria bacterium
CATTAAGAATATCACTATGACACAACAGGTTAAACATCTTCTGGTCTTGATTACCTGCCCAGGCTCAATTACAGCAAAAAAGATTGCTAATGATGTGGTTATTGAGAAACTCGGTGCCTGCGTCCAGGTTATATCTGGCGTTCAATCATTTTTCAGATGGCAAAACAGAGTTGATACATCTGAAGAGCTCTTGTTGCTTATCAAAACAACTACCGAACGTTATCCTGATTTAGAAAATCGTATCAAGACATTGCATCCATACGAGGTGCCATCTGTTATTGCTATACCAATAACAGATGGTCTAGATACCTATTTATCTTGGATTGATAGTAACACTGCGAAAAAATAATGTTGTGCGTACATTAATGCATAAGCCTATTGATAAATATGAATAGAATAAAAATACTTTTATCGCTGTTGCTAATATTTGCTCCACCTGGCAGTCATTCCCAGTCAATTAGTGAACGATTGCAAAATCTCGGTGGCCTGTTAAATAAATCACCTGAGCAACAATTTTTGCATCCCGACGAAGCATTTATCACATCAGCCACAATTGTTACTCCAGAATTAATTAAGTTTAATGTTTTTATCGAAGATGGTTATTACCTGTATCACGATAAATTCAATTTTAATATTAGTGAAGGTGATGCATCAGTAAACAACGATGCGATTGTTATTCCTCCAGGAAAGATAAAGAAAGACCCGGCATTTGGGGAGGTCGAGGTAAATATTGGCACATTTGATGTTCTTGTCCCAATTATCAGAAACAGTCAGGAACAATCCCAGGTTACCTTGAACTATGGCTATCAGGGCTGTAAAGACAATTCATTATGTTATCCGCCTATTAAGAAAACTATACCATTAGTTTTATCAGCTGTTACCAGCGCAAGTGTTACAGATTTGTCTGCTGCGACTCGTAATGGCATCGCGGCACAGGTTGCTACTCAACCAATGATCTCGGAACAGGACAGCATCACTCAAAGATTGTTAAGCGGTGGAGTAGTCTGGAATCTATTGTTGTTTTTCGGGGCAGGGTTATTGCTTTCAATGACCCCTTGTGTGTTTCCAATGATACCCATCTTGTCAGGAATTATAGTTGGGCAAGAAAAGACCATTACCCCGAGCAAAGGCCTAGTTCTTTCATTAGTGTATGTATTGGCTATGGCATTAACCTATGCAGTGGTAGGTGTGCTTGCTGCCCTGGCGGGAATTAATATACAGGCGGCTGCCCAAAATGTTTGGGTGATATCAATATTTTCTCTCATTTTTGTCGCATTGGCCCTGTCTATGTTTGGATTTTATGACATACAACTACCTGCAGGAATCCAAAGCAGGCTTACCCGTGTCTGCAATAGTCAGGCCGGCGGTTCATTAACAGGTGTAGCTATCATGGGCGCAGTTTCTGCCATTATAGTCGGCCCTTGTATTGCCCCACCATTGGTGGGGGCATTAGCGTATATCTCTCAAACTGGTGATAAATTATTAGGAGGAATGGCACTTTTTTCCATGGGCATAGGTATGGGTGTGCCTTTGCTGATTATAGGAGGGTCTGCTGGTACGCTGCTGCCTAGAGCCGGCGCCTGGATGGAAAGTGTAAAAAAAGTTTTTGGTGTTGGTTTGCTGGCGTTAGCAATCTGGTTTTTAGCGAGGGTTATCTCGCCAGTGATTGAATTGTATTTATGGGGGGGATTGCTGATAGTTTCAGCAATATACATGGGAGCCCTGGATCAACTTAAGGAAAACGATAGCTGGCCCAGATTGTGGAAAGGTCTGGGTTTTATAATGTTAATTTATGGCGCTCTATTAGTCATTGGTGCATCATCAGGTAGTACAAATGTATTTCGGCCTCTACAAGGTGTTGTCAGTAAAGGTGTAGGAAATAACAAGGCTCATACTGAACTGACATTTAATCGTATTAAAAGTATTACTGATTTAAATGCAGCATTACTGCAGGCCAGTATTGAAGGAAAGGCGGTTATGCTCGATTATTATGCGGACTGGTGTATTGAGTGTATCAGAATGGAATCAAATACTTTTCGGGATACTAAGGTGCAGCAAGCACTTGAGAATGTAGTATTAATTCAGGCAGATGTAACTGCAAACGATGCACAGGATAAAGAATTGTTAAAATATTTTGGTATCTATGGACCGCCTGCAATATTATTTTTTGGGCAAGATAAAGAAGAACGTACTGCCTATCGACTATATGGTTTTGTGGCGCCGGATGTTTTTTCAGAACACGTAAGACAAGCCACGCAAAATAATATATGAGATATCAGACGCCTGGGCTGATAATAGTTTCATTTGTTTTTATAAGTATCGGCTTTTTTGTCCAGCAAAAAAGTGCAGAGCCTGAGATATCTGATTACACTACAGACGAATATATCCCCGCAAATGTTAGACAGCCATTAATAGCCAATATTATTGGGATGTCGCGCCCTGAATTTTCATTATTGGATATTGATGGGAAACTCCAAAATGTAAACCAATGGGATGGTAAGGTTTTACTTTTAAATTTTTGGGCAACATGGTGCCTCCCGTGTTTAGAGGAAATTCCCGACCTGGTATCTCTACAATCTAAATATAAGAAAGATAAATTACAATTGGTTGGGATTGCCCTGCAAAAGCCAGATGGGTTAGCCGAATTTATGCTTAAATATAATATGAATTATCCTGTTCTTGCAGGAGAGGCGCCAGTTATTGTCATTGCTGAAATGTATGGAAATTTAATTGGGGCATTACCCTATACGGCAATTGTAGACCAGGCGGGAACAGTTGTTTATACCAAGGCAGGACCTATTGTGGCAGATGAAATTGAGACGTTATTAAAAGAATTGTTGTAAATCCAGACCCAGAAAGAGTTTCTCGTAATTTCGTCTATATTCTGATAATCTCTGCAATAAGCGGTTAAAAACAATAAAAATAATTAATCATTTAGAATCTTTTCGGGGTAACAATGGCATCATTATTGGTCTTAAATGGGCCCAATCTTAATCTTTTGGGTAAGCGTGAGCCAGAAATCTATGGTTCTACTACTCTCGATGAGATAAACCAGCTGTTAATAGTAGCTGCTGAAGAACTAGGCCATGAGTTAAGTCATTTCCAAAGCAATGCCGAGCACGAATTAATTGACCGAATTCACCTCGCTAATGAACAAAGTGTCTCTTTTATTATCATCAATCCAGGGGCCTTTACGCATACCAGTATCGCACTAAGAGACGCCTTCTTAGGTGTTGATATTCCCTTTATAGAAGTACACCTATCCAATGTCTTTGCGCGTGAAAAATTTCGACAACATTCTGTTCTTTCCGATCTGGCAATAGGCGTAATAAGTGGTCTGGGCGCACAGGGATATATCTTTGCGCTAAATGCCATAGATAAAAATCTTGGTGAGAGTAGATAAAATGGATATTCGTAAAGTTAAAAAATTGATTGAAATGCTGGAAGAGTCCGAGGTCTCTGAGATTGAAATTCATGAAGGAGAAGAATCGGTTCGAATTAGCCGATTTGGTACTGTACCTGAACATGCGCAAACGGTTGTGCAAATACCAGCTGCTGAGCAGCGCCAGGGAACGAAAATAGCCTCACAAAATAATGACTCTACACGTTCAGACAACGCAGAAGAAATACGTGAAGTTGAAGGAGACTATATACGAGCACCAATGGTTGGAATTTTTTATAGTTCGCCTGGGCCAGACAAGGCGCCATTTTTGGAACATGGGAATGAGGTAAAAATTGGTGATGTGGTTTGTATCATCGAAGCTATGAAAATTATGAATCAAATCGAAGCAGATGCTAGTGGTATTGTAAGTCGTGTTATGGTTGAAAACGGAGACCCGGTAGAATACGGTCAGCCATTGTTCCTTGTCCGTGAAGCATAGCTCTCGTCATTATATTCCCTAATTGAAGTATATCAGGGCTATCAAATATGCTTGAAAAAGTAGTAATTGCCAATCGAGGTGAAATTGCATTAAGAATATTGCGTGCCTGTCATGAGTTGGGAATAAAAACTGTTGCAATCTATTCAGAGATTGATAGAAATCAGAAACATGTACTGCTAGCAGATGAAGCGGTATGTATCGGGCCGGCGAGATCAATTGATAGTTATATGAATGTTCCTTCTGTAATCAGTGCAGCCGAAGTAACAGATGCAGTAGGTATCCATCCTGGGTATGGGTTCCTTGCAGAAAACCCGGATTTTGCTGAGAGGGTAGAGCAAAGCGGTTTTACCTTCATAGGACCACGATCAGAAACCATTCGATTGATGGGTAGTAAGATTTCAGCCAGGAATGCTATGCAAGATTCAGGTATTCCTTGTGTACCTGGGTCAGATGGCCCATTGACTGACGATATAAACGAGGCAAGTATAATTGCAAAAAAATTAGGCTATCCCGT
>CAUZRI010000170.1:0-4372 GCA_963582285.1 Gammaproteobacteria bacterium
TTAGCTTCACCTTTAGATGAAAGTAAAGGCATAGTTCAATATAAGTCATCAATTCGCGCCACACTGTTCGAATATTGTTACAATGATTTATTAAGATATGCACCAGAGCAAAAAATTTATCCTTGTGAATCGTTTGTATAATGTAAAATAATTACTCTAACTACAATTTTTTCTCAACTAACACGCTAAACATACTCAGCTAGACTATCTCCAGATATGATTGTACAGTTACACGGTGTTACTAAATTGTAATTAATGTGACTATACTCACGATTAAAATTTCATTAATAGCGCAACAACTTGAACCCAGAAACCGATCATTACTCAAAATTTGATAAACACAAAATTGATGCGCTAATAAGTCAGGCTAATGAGCACCAGTTAAAATCCTGAAATAATCTGCACCCTTTTCTACCTCATTAACAGTTCAATTTCCGGGTAATTTTATTAGCAAAGATTATTAGCCAGTATTACGTCATGTCATCTGGAAAAATTTCTGGTGTTAGACAGTCAGATGTTTTTTCCTCAAATTTCATGCTTAAGAGCTATGCCTGGACTAGAAGTATCATGGCGTAGCTCCTATTTAATACGGTACAAATTCCTATTGTGTGTATCTGTCGTCTAGACTTCTAAAAATATCTACAAAACTAAATATTTTTGCTAAACTGCCCTTTCTATTCCATTTATTGGGATACACCTAAGGGGCGGCTATAAAGCCTGAGACATCGTGACGATGAACCCTGAGAACCTGATCTGGGTAATGCTGGCGTAGGGATAGGACTTAGTTGTTATTATTGTTCTTTCAAACGCTCCGGATTTCATACATTTATATTGATTCTGGAGGTTTTATTAAAATTTTTCGCTTTACCTCTATCTTGGTATTTATTATTTGTTCGAATATCAATTATACCCTTCATGCGAGTGATGCAATCGAGGAAGTTGTAGTCACAGCAGGTTTTCGAGACAATGAACTGATGAAAAGCGCTGGCAGTATCAGCGTACTTGATGAACAATTGATACAGGATCGCGTTGCCCGCCACATCGATGAAACGATCAATATTCTTCCAAACGTAAATTTTTCGTCCGGCGGATCGCGTGCCCGTTTTGTGCAGGTTCGAGGTGTCGGCGATCTTGAACAATTTGTAGACCCAAAACATTTTCCTTCCGTTGGAATCACTATAGACGATATCGAGGTCGGTACCACGGCCACAGGTGCGGTGTTAATGGATGTAGCGCAAATTGAAATGTTACGAGGACCACAAGGAACACAGTTTGGCGCGAATGCTCTAGCGGGTATAATTAATATTCGTACCCATGAACCCTCTGAAATCTTTACAGGGAAAGTTGAAGCGTCTTATTCAAATTTTGATAGCTGGCAATTAGGCGCGAATGTGAGCGGACCTTTATCTGAGTCAGTTGGTGGCAGGTTCGCGATTCAACAGAATAAGAGTGATGGTTTTTATTCTAATGATTTTCTCAAACGCGACAATACCAATAAGCGTGATGAGTTGTCGATGCGAGGAAAATTAGGTTGGACAGATAACAATGGTGCCGATATAAAACTAATTGCTTCTTATACAGACATGGATGGTGGTTATGATGCATTTTCTCTGGACAATGTTCGAAACACTATTTCTGACAATCCAGGTAATGATAAACAGGAAACTGTCGCACTGGCTATTAAAGCAAACTGGCCAATTTTGAAAGGTATTGGCCTTGAACCTATTTTGAGTTGGCGAAGTAGTGATGACAATTACGCCTTTGATGAGGATTGGGTTTTTTCAGGTTACTGTGATGGTGTTCGTTGTGACCCACTTTTTGAATTTTCCAGTACTGACAAATTATTACGTCAGAGCGATGTAGTCGCTGTTGATATTCGTTTAAAGTCAGATCCTGCTCGCTTTTCATGGGTGGCCGGTGTGTATGCACAAAAACGTAATGAAGAACTACAACGTCAGCATTTTGTTGCCTTCACCAGTGACTACCAAAGCGATCGACATGCTATCTACGGACAAGCACAACTGGAGATAATTGAGAACTGGAATATTATTGCGGGTCTACGTTATGAACATTTTCAAGACAAATACAGTGACACTAACGATCTGACCACCAAATCCACTGACGGATACTGGAGCGGTCTATTTACTCTGGAGTACATACTTGGCGAGAATACACTCATTTACAGCACATTGGCGCGTTCTGTTAAACCAGGTGGCGTCAATACAGAAACAAGCTCAAATTTTCCCGTCATCAACCCCTCATTTCATCCCTTTCTACAATCACGTCAGCAATTCGCTGCAGAAACACTGATAAATAAGGAGATAGGTATCAAGGCAAAATATCTTGATGACATTCTAACTATGAAGCTTGCCTTGTTTCATATGAACCGAACTAATGCCCAACTGGAAAGTTTTGTATGGGATGCTAGTACCTTTATCTTCACAGGTTTTCTCGACAGCAACAGTAATGCCAAAAACTATGGCGCAGAACTTGAGATAAATTATCAATTAACAACGGATGTTAATTTATTTACCAATATCGGTTACCTGGAAACCAGCGTTGATGAATTAACTGTCTTTGATTTGGATAGCAATCAATTTACCACTCGTAATAATCGTGATCAAACCAAGGCACCCAATTGGCAATATAATCTCGGTATCAATATGAATTTTACTGATAAATTACACGGGCGCTTTGAGCTAGAGGGGCGGGACAATAGCTTCTTCGGTTACTATCACAATGGAAAAATTGATGCTTTTTTTCTCTCTCATGCAAGTATGGACTATCAAATAGGCAAAGTGAAATTAAGGACATGGATTCATAACATATTCAATGTGCAAACCCAGATACACGGATTATATTTTGCCAACGATCCCCGCGATGGCTTTTCGAGCAATCGTTCTTACTATCAATATGGTGAACCCAGAGTTTATGGTGTGAATGTTAGTTATTCTTTTTAATTCGAACGAGAACTTACGGACATACTGATTACCAGATTAAACAGAGTGAAATAAGCATGAAAATAACCGCTGAAATAAGCATGTACCCCTTACAACATGAGTTTGTTGTCCCTATAAAATCGGTGATAAACAAACTGAACAGCTATAAAGATCTTCAGGTAAATACCTTCATCACGGCTACAACCCTTGTCGGAGACTACGACATTGTGATGAATGCAATAAAAGAGACGCTCGCCTGGAGTTATGAAGAGCATGGCACTGCTGTGTTTGTAACCAAACTTATACCTGGATATGAGCCGGGCTTATAGTGTTGGATATCTTTCAATTCATGATTTTACAGTTTCATGATACATCCTTATGGGAAATTGTTGCCGTTCTTTTAGCCATAGCCTATTTACTCTTGGCGGTACGAGAAAACATCTTATGTTGGTACTGCGCATTGTTCAGTACCGCAATTTTTATTTTCCTGTTCTGGGATGTGCGCTTACTAATGGAATCAGCACTTAATGTATTTTATCTCATCATGGCTGTCTATGGTTGGCAACAATGGAAATACGGCGGAACCAAAAAGAGTGGTGTAATTATCTCTACACTTGATAGACGACAGAACATTATGATAATTGGCGTCATCTTGATCATGACGCTCATATCCGGCTGGTTACTGGCTCAGCATACTGACGCGGTCTGGCCTTACGTGGATTCTTTTACCACCTGGGCTAGTGTAATAACAACCGTCATGGTTGCAAAAAAGATTCTTGAAAACTGGTTGTATTGGTTAGTTATCGATAGTGTATCCGTCCCGCTGTATATCGACCGCGGTCTTTATCTTACGGCCATTCTATTTCTGGGCTATCTGGTCATCGTCATCTTCGGATACTTTAAGTGGCGCAGGCACTTATTTGAGCAAAATTCTCTTGCAGCACCTACCTGATAATCCCCTGCAACATTGGCGAAAATGGGGCGCACCTTTTTTAAATGAGCCAAAGATGGTTAATAAACTGAGTTTTGGACGCACTAACCAGAGTTTCCTTATCGAGGTAGATGGTCAGCTATCGGTGTTGCGTATTAATGCCAGAAATAGTGCAGAACTCGGTATTGACAGATATCGTGAACTTAAAATTTTCGAACATGCTAGCGCGGTCGGCATAGCACCGAAGCTACACTTTGGATCGGTTGAACATGGCGTGTTGATTACTGATTTCATTGAAGGTCAACATTGGCAACCAAATATGCTGGCAAACCCTGATAATTTATCTCTGGTAATGGACAGCTTGAATCAGATCCACTCACTCGATATCTCAACAGCACCATTCGACTATAAACAGCATGTGGAAAATTACTGGCAACAATTACTGAAAAATAATATTTATATCACCGATAAGCTCTATCTTAAAAGAGAAAAACTATTGCCA
>CAUZRI010000171.1:0-4357 GCA_963582285.1 Gammaproteobacteria bacterium
ATTTATTAGTCAATATTTGAAGTTATCAAAATTTACGTGAGAAATTTTGTGATAAAAATATTTCAGCCCTCGCTGATTATGAGCTTGATGCAGATGAGCTAAGCGATTTTTCTGAAATCCGTCCCCATGCCCTGGCTATGGATGCCCATATGCGGACTAACCTGATCTTGTCTCAATTGGCGCGTGCATTTCCCATTAGGTTCAGTATTGTCACATCGATAAAAGGTAAATCGGATATTCTTACAAGACTTGTTGATACACAAACTATGCGCTCATCCTCCATAGATAGGGCGACAAAATTTGAGTCACGCTTAAGGGAGAGTCTGACCGCTACTATTTTTGATTCTACGAAAGAACAAAAAATGATTATTGCAATACATGAGGCTGAGCTAGGTATGGTGATGACTAGTAACGCAATTAAAGGTGCGGTAATTGATAAGGGTGTTATGCCAAATGGTATTGCTGGTATAGACCAAGATTGGTCTACTCTACCTGTAAAGTTGGCAGCTTATGTTAGTGCAGCTGTCATACCGTTACCTTATGAAGAATTAAAGAGATCATTATGTCCTGTTGCAGACAGTGAATTATGGCGACACCTGGGTCGTTCACCAACGCCTGTATCACGTGTCAGGGCTATATTACGAAAAGAGGATCCGAGGTTATTCGTAGCACGCGCAAGTATTAATCGATTGTCCCGTTGTGAACCCTCTGTGAGTCATCAGACTGTTGAACTCAGTGAGGGATTTAACCCATTATTCAGCTATATTAATGGATCAACCAGTGTTAATGAATTACTTGTTCAGCTTAAGCAGGCTGGAGCCACTGATCAAATTCTACAAGGAATAAAATCGGGATTCTTAAAACTACTAGAGACAGGCATGTTAGAGATAGTTAGAGAATAAGTTCTGCATATAAACAAATAAGATAAAATCTGACCAGGTTACTTAAATATTGACTCATGATTGTACAAAGACCAATCAATTGAATCTATAGGCCTGAGAGTTTGTGTGGCATCTGTAATCTTTCGACCTGTAAGTAAATTATTCTCAGGTATCATAATGAACTTAAGGACAATAATTAAAATTCCAAATATCAAGGCCCCAGGACGAAAATTTGTCCTTTACCAAGAAAGTCCATACCAGGTGTGATGATATAGTAACTAGTGGTATAGAGTGCCGAAGTGATTCTTTTCTCGGCATTTGGGTATATACTGAATCACGATAAAATGGTCTATATTTATATTACGGGCAGGCCTTATAAATTAATAAAATAGGTAAATTTCAGGGTGCATAAACTACTCATGATGAAAGCCATTTATATTATTGTGGTATATCTCGCCATAGGCTTTGGTGTTAGTCCAGTATTCGCTCAGGTTATTAATGATGGCATATTGTCTTCTGCGTCAACCCACCAAAATCTTGTCAATCGTTACTGTGTTACGTGCCATAACGCACAGCTGAGAACTGCAAATCTACTCTTGGATCAGGCTGATATTGGGAATGTCAGTGAAAACGGTGCTACATGGGAGAAAGTAATACGCAAACTTCGTACAGGGGCTATGCCTCCTGCAGGTATGCCCAGGCCTGAGCTAGCCGAAGCAGATGCGTTTGCCACCTACCTGGAAACCGAACTTGACCGTGTTGCTGTTAACGATCCTGACCCCGGAAGACCTGTTATACACAGATTGAATCGTACTGAATACGGTAATGCAGTCCGCGATTTATTGGCAGTTGAATTTGATGAACATGTGCTATTGCCTAATGATGATTCCGGTCATGGATTTGATACGGTGGGAGAGGCGCTGTCTGTTTCGCCTCTATTGGCAGAGGCTTTTATGTCAACGGCCCGTAAGATCAGTTCCAAGGCTGTTGGCGATAAAAATATTCAGCCCTTAATTGCAGAGTACGAAATCTCCAGACAACTGGTTCAGGACAATCGTATGAGTGAGGATTTGCCTTTTGGGACACGAGGTGGGGCTGCAATCCGTCATCATTTCTCTCTGGATGGTGAGTACGTTATCAAGATCCGATTACAAAGAAATAATGATAATTACATTCGTGGATTAGGTGAGCCGCATCAACTTGATATTCGCATTGACGGCGCGCGAATCAAGTCTTTTATGGTTGGGGGTGAACACAAAGGTAAAGCAAGTACCTTATATTCTTTTGTTAATCGAGATTACCTGGGAGATCCTGAACAGGAAAACTACGAGTTTTCAGCAGATGAAGGGTTGGAGTTGCGCTTCCATGCGAAGGCGGGTACGAAGGATATTGGGGTTGCCTTTGTGCAGCAAATGTATGAACAAGAAGGTGAAGATTTTCCTCGGCAATCATTTGATGAATTGCTAGCCTTTAAAGGAGGTGAGCCAGGGGTTGATAAGTTTACCATCAGTGGACCGTATAACGCTGTTGGCCTTGGAACAACATTAAGTCGGAATAGAATTTTTAAATGTTATCCCACGTCAAAAAATGAAGAAGAAGTTTGTGCCAAGGAGATTCTTACCTCGTTGGCGCATCGTGCCTATCGGCGTCCACTGGATGAGACTGATATACAAACTTTTCTACAGTATTACTCGGTAGGTCATGCCCAGGGAGGGTTTGAAGCTGGTATTCGAACAGGCATACAGGGGATACTGGTGAGTCCAAATTTTCTTTTTCGTATAGAAAGAGAACCAAAAAATATTGCTTCAGCAACACCTTATCTCATTAGCGATCTGGACCTGGCATCACGATTATCGTTTTTTCTCTGGAGTAGCATCCCGGATGAAACGTTATTATCACTCGCAGAAGCAGGAACGCTTCACGAACCAAACGTGTTGGCAGAGCAGGTACAACGTATGCTAACGGATATTCGCTCACGAGCGTTGGTTGAAAATTTTACTGCACAGTGGTTAGGACTACGCAAACTCGACACCGTATCGCCTGATCCAGATGCATTTCCCTATTTTGATGAAAACCTCAGGCAAGCATTAAAACAGGAAACAGTATTTTTTGCCGAGAGTATTGCCAAGGAAGACCGCAGTCTATTGGATTTTTTACGTGCAGATTATACTTTCGTAAATGATCGATTGGCAGACCATTACGGCATACCCAATATTATCGGATCAGGATTTCGTCGAGTTAGTCTCAGCGATGGTGCACGTAAAGGATTGCTAGGTAAGGGAAGTATTCTAACGGTTACATCCTATGCAAACAGGACCTCTCCTACGTTACGAGGCAAATGGGTATTAGATACGATACTCGGTACGCCACCACCACCACCACCACCGAATATACCTGCATTGAAAGATGAGAATACAGAAAATGGCACAACATCGTGTCAACCCTAGCTGTGCTGTGTGTCACAATCGTATGGATCCACTGGGTTTTGCCATGGATAACTTTGATGCCATTGGTCGCTGGCGTACGGAAAACAACACAACACCAATTGACTCCTCGGGGGTTCTACCTGATGGGACTCAGTTTCAGGGTCCGGCAGAACTGACGGAAATATTGCTGAAACATCCGGAACACTTCCTTCAAACCTTAACGGAAAAACTGTTAATGTATGCCTTGGGTAGAGGACTGGAATATTATGACCAACCTGTTGTTCGGCAAATAATTCGAACGACAGCAGAAAATGATTACCGCTGGTCATCAGTGGTAGCAGAAATTGTTAAGAGCATGCCTTTCCAGATGAGGAGATCAAGAAATGATGATATTTAAAAAATGTATTGCCAGGCGCAGTTTTTTACGAGGTGCCGGGGCTACGGTGGCTCTACCATTGCTGGATGCCATGATTCCCGCATTAGCTGGTCCCAATAATCTGGCAGTACAATCTCCTGTTCGCTTATCCATTGTTTTTGTGCCAAATGGCAGAATCATGGAACAGTGGACACCAAAGGAAGTAGGTAGGTCATTTACTTTGCCAACAACTTTGGCATCCCTGACGCCCTATCAGGAGAATCTTTTGGTATTGAGTGGATTGTCTAGCATGCCCGAACGTGGTCTGATTCGATCAGAGCTAGGCGTTGATGCCGGGCCACACGCAACCGCAAGCGGAATATTTCTAACGGGAGCCTATCCAAGACCTGGTGGTCTTGCAGGAATTTCTGTCGATCAAATCGCAGCAAAGGAAACCAGTAAACATACTCAACTAGCATCACTGGAACTCACGCTGGATTCTGGGGAAATGGGTGCCGGTGCAGACGGTGCTGATAGTGATGCTTATCTAAATACGTTTTCCTGGCGCAGTGAATCTACCCCGTTACCGGTCGAAAATAATCCGCGCAAGGTATTTGAGCGACTTTTTGGTGAAATGGATAGCACCGATCCTGCTGCTCTCCTTCAACGGATCCAGGAGGATCGTAGTATCCTTG
>CAUZRI010000172.1:0-4349 GCA_963582285.1 Gammaproteobacteria bacterium
GGCTTAACAAGTATGTTGGCTGGTTTAATTTTTCTTTACCTGGTGCGTTAATATGCTTGAATCAAAATCTTGGGTATTGCCTGAAGGCATAGAAGAGGTCTTGCCGCCTCATGCCTACGAAATGGAATTACTTTACCGAAAGATTGTTGATCAGTTTGATAGTTGGGGTTATGAACTGGTCATGCCGCCATTGATCGAATACCTGGATTCATTGTTAACGGGTACTGGTGAAGATCTGGATCTAAAAACCTTCAAAATCACAGACCAATTGACCGGAAAATTGATGGGTGTACGAGCCGATATTACTCCACAGGTTGCTAGAATAGATAGCAGTATCCTTAATCGTGATTCACCAGTTCGCTTGTGCTATTTCGGAACAATATTACACACACTTCCAGGGACGCTCGCAGGTACTCGTGCACCATTGCAGGTAGGTGCAGAGTTATTCGGCCATTCTGGAGTTGAGAGCGATGCTGAAATTCTGTCATTGATGCTGAAGACATTGCAAACTGCCGGAATTAAAAATGCACAGGTCGAAATTGGACATGTAGGTATTTTTCAAAAATTAATTAAAAAACTGAATTTAACCTCTGTGCAGGAGAATATCGTTTCATCAGCATTGCATAAAAAATCAAAAACAGACCTGAAGTCACAACTGGATGAATGGTCTGTGTCCAAAGAATTGTCGAATGCAGTGGTAACATTGATTGATTTACATGGTGACAAGTCCATATTAAATGAAGCGAAAAAAATCTTCGCATCAATTGATTCAGATATAGTCCTTTGTATTGATGAATTAGAGCAAATTGCAGAACTAACATTAAATCATGTCAAGGATGCATCATTAATGTTCGATTTGGCAGATCTTGGAGGATATAAATACCATAATGGCATGATGTTTACCGCCTACATTCATGGCCAGGGACAGGGAATTGCCTTTGGTGGTCGCTATGACGGTATAGGAGAAGGATTCGGAAGAGCACGACCAGCAACAGGATTTAGTACAGACGTTAAACTACTGTTTGATCTTATCTCCCGTCCCGAAAAAATTAATACTGCCATCTTTGCCCCGGGCTCTAATGTACCCGGTTTGTATGATGCGGTTAGTGAATTAAGGGATAAGGGTGAACGCGTTATATACCAGTTAACTGAGCAGGCGGGTGATGCGAGTGAGATGGGATGTGACCGTGAATTATATTTAGACGGTGGTCGCTGGAAAATCAGGAATCTTTAAATTTGATTCTCGTCTACTTTTAACAATATTGAATACTATATAACTTAAAGAATATAAAAATGGGAAAGAATGTAGTTATCATTGGCAGTCAATGGGGAGACGAAGGTAAGGGTAAGATAGTCGATCTGCTTACTGAAAGGACGGTGGCGGTTGTAAGATTTCAGGGTGGGCATAATGCAGGCCATACTGTTGTAATAGAGGGCATCAAAACAATATTACATCTCATTCCATCTGGTATCTTAAGGGAAAATAACCTGTGCCTGATAGGAAATGGTGTCGTTATCAGTCCATCAGCATTAATAACGGAAATGACATTGTTAGAAGAGAGTGGGATACCTGTTAAAGATAGACTGCGTATCAGTGAAGCGTGCCCATTAATACTGCCTTATCATATTGAACTTGATCAAGCCAGAGAGCGTGCTCGGGGAAATGCTGCGATTGGTACCACAGGTCGGGGTATAGGTCCGGCGTATGAAGATAAAGCTGCCAGAAGGGCATTGCGTGTGGGTGATTTATTAAATGGTGAGCGGTTTGCCGCAGGACTGGGTGAGGTGCTGGATTATAATAATTTTGTCCTGAAAAAATATTATAAAAGTAAAACACTTGATTTCCAACAACTCCTGGACGAGGCAATGGATGCAGCAGAAATTCTGCAACCGTTAGTTATTGATGTAACAGATAAATTGTTTTCTTTACAGGATGAAGGTGGAGATATCTTGTTTGAGGGTGCTCAGGGTACGTTGCTGGATATTGACCATGGTACCTATCCATATGTAACGTCATCCAATACCACAGCCGGGGCAGCATCTACTGGTACAGGCGTTGGTCCGCTTAACCTGGATTATGTACTTGCCATAACCAAGGCTTATACAACCAGGGTTGGCTCTGGTCCATTTCCAACTGAATTATTTGATGACGTTGGAGCACATTTATCCAGCCGTGGACATGAATTTGGCGCTACCACAGGCAGGCCCAGACGATGTGGCTGGTTTGATGCAGTATCGCTAAAACGTTCAATTCAATTAAATAGTATATCGGGATTATGTATAACAAAATTGGATGTGCTGGATGGACTAGACTCTATTCGTATCTGTACAGGATATACAATCAATGGAAAACGGTTTGATATTCCACCCGTCGGGGCTGATGCTATATCACAGTGTGAGCCCGAATATGAAGATCATGAAGGTTGGGAAGGTTCAACAGTAGGTATCAGAAAATTTAGTCAACTCCCTGAAGCAGCTCGTGCCTATCTGAAACGGATTGAGACGTTAACATCTACTGATATTGATATTGTTTCCACCGGACCCGATCGGGCAGATACAATAATTATCAATCACCCTTTTGACTAGTCGGTAAAGAAAGTATGTCAATTAACATTCACCAATAATATCGGGGTGTGATTGTTTTTAAATGGTGCCGAGAAGAGGACTTGAACCTCCACTGAGTTACCCCAACTAGCACCTGAAGCTAGCGCGTCTACCAATTCCGCCACCTCGGCAATGAGAAATACATTAGGAAAAGAACGGCGGACTTTACCGATACACAACATTATTGTCAATGATACAGTTTGGAAATTAAAAATTTGAAAAGAAAAACAAATACAGATCAACCTAACTATGAAATCTCTATTCCATCCAGGGATGAGCTGCTTTCCATATTAAAAAAGGCCGGGAAACCAATTAATTCAAAGGAAATTTCAGCTCTTTCTGGAAGGTCCTCGCTGGAACAACGTAAACCAATCAGGTCTCGTTTGAAGGCGATGGTTCGTGATGGTCAAATTATAAGAAATCGTCGAGGTGGTTATGGTTTGGTAAATAAAATGGACCTGATATCTGGACGGGTGATTGGAAATGCAGAAGGCTATGGATTTCTTGTCCCCGACTCAGGGACAGAGGATGTATATCTTTCAGGAAAAGTTATGCGCGCTTTGCTCAATGGAGATCGCGCAGTTGTACGTATTTCAGGCAAAAATCGAAAGGGCAAGTGTGAAGGTACTCTGGTGGAGGTTCTGGAACGGGCTAATGAACAAATTGTTGGACGATATTATAAGGAAAAGAAAATTAGTTTCGTTGTTCCAGACAATAAACGTTTACATCAAGATGTGTTTATACCAAATGGAGAAGAAAAAAATGCCAAACATGGACAGTTTGTTGTAGTTAAGCTGACTAAACAACCTGATAAACACACCCAACCCGTGGGCAAGGTAATCGATGTAATAGGTGACCATCACTCATCAGGGATTGCCACTGAAGTAGCGATCCGCGCCCATGAAATCCCACATGTCTGGCCGAAAGAAGTCACTCAGGAAACAGTAAACCTCGATGAGGATAAAATTAAAGTTCCAAAGGATAGTAAAGATTTACGTGAACTTCCTTTTGTTACTATTGATGGAGAAGATGCACGAGATTTTGATGATGCGGTTTATTGTAAAAAACAAGGAACTAGCTGGATATTATATGTTGCCATCGCAGATGTTTCTAATTATGTAATACCTGATTCTGCCTTGGATAATGAAGCTTTTAACAGAGGTACATCTGTATATTTCCCTGACAGGGTCGTACCCATGTTACCTGAGATTCTTTCGAATGGCCTGTGCTCATTAAAACCTGAAGTTGATCGACTTGCTATGGTTTGTGAGATGAAAATAGATAGTAGTGGAAAAACCAGGGATTTTTGTTTTTACAATGCTGTTATTCAATCATCAGCAAGAATGACGTATGAATTAATGTTAGATATTGTAGTCAATAAAGACTCACAATTGCGCAAGCAACACGATCATCTGGTATCGCATCTTGATGAACTGTACCGATTATATCAATCAATGCACAAAGCGAGAGTAATGACAGGTGTGTTAGATTTTGATACATCTGAATCGCGTATTATATTTAATGAAAAAGGAAATATTGCTTCAATAGAACCAATGTTAAGGAATGATGCGCATCGCTTAATTGAAGAATGTATGCTAGCAGCAAATATTTCTGCAGCGAAATATCTGGTGCAAAAAAAGAAACCTGCATTATTCCGAATACACGATTGCCCAAAACATGAAAAATTGATAAATCTTCGTGAATTTCTTAAGGCATTCGGGCTTAGTCTTGGAGGAGGCGATTTA
>CAUZRI010000173.1:0-4277 GCA_963582285.1 Gammaproteobacteria bacterium
TATCAAGCTTATTAAATCGGATAAGGATGTTTGATACTGCATCTCTGGAGGTAGAAGATATAAATCGGATATCCTGAATTGATCGACGAATCGCATTTTCAATAGGATCGGTTATGCGTCTTTCTACATCAATTGCAGAGGCGCCGGGAAATGCGATATTAATATTAATCCAGTTAAAATTAATTTCCGGGTCTTTTGCGCGTGGCATATTGGTATAGGAGATTACACCCATAACCAGTACCAGGATAAACGTCAAGTTTGCAAGAACATGGTTGTCCAGAAACCGACGTAAAAGACTCATGACTTACTTAATAACCTTAATATCAGATTTGTCCCTTAATGCGTAATGCCCGTCTATTATGATATGCGTGTTATCAGGTAAATTTACCGGCGAGCCGCGACCTGGTTGAGCGCCAGGAAGAATATGAAATTTTGCTTTTCCATCTTCATCAAGAAATATTCCAAGCTTTCCATCTCGTTCAACCAGAAATTTTGCCGAAATATGGGGCCGCGTATCTACCCAAAAGAGCTTGCCGGATGCGCCGGTAATTGCACGTTTCCCTGAAAAAATTAATCGAACCTCCTGATTGCGTGTTTCATGATTAATTACTCGCAAGACAGTCCTTATTACCACAGGAAACTTCTCTTCGGTATTTGAAAAATAAAGTTCATTCGTTTGTAACAACTGAGACATCTCTGAAGTAGATATTTGTGCGGATACTTCAATATTTTCTATATCTAATATTTTTACTAGGGGTGTCCCCAGTCCTGCAAACTGACCCACAGCGCTAATACGCTCGGTTATTACTGCGTGAAATGGGCTAGTGACAGTACACTGATCTTGATCGACTTTTGCCAGATTAAGTGCTGCAAGCGTTGACTTTGTTTCCGATTCCAGTATCGCAAGGTCAGCAGTACGTTGATCCAGGACATCCTCTGAAACTGTGTCGCTTTGTCTTAATGACTGGGTCCGTTTTAATTGTTTTCGTGCTAGATCTGATCTAATTTTCAACGATTCCATACTGGCAGATATTTGATTGACTGCCAAATCATAATTAACACAATCCAGGCCCACAAGCTTGTCGCCTTTTTTAACGATGTCTCCAACACGCACTGATATTTCAATTACTCTGGATGATATTTCTGCACTGATAACTGCCTCATTGAGGCTAAGCACAGACGCGGGAGCTGATTTGAGAGGATGAGTTGCAACCTCTGATAGAATTGAAACCCTGACACCGATATTTTCCTGGGAGTGAATTGATGGTATAAATAATATTAAACTTAAAAATATTATAAATAATCTGCACATAACTATTTACTTGCCAACTCCCTGATATTTACTTTATCGTCTGCCAACTTATTTTTGTCCACCACTACCTTATCTATAATTAATCGCTTACCCATCATAAACTCTGGAGCTTTGTTCAGCGCATCTACTGCAATAATAATTCCATCCTTTAGATAAAAGGCCGCAAAACTTCTGTTAACTGTTCTATCTCCCCTGATAATAATTTCATCATAGCCCTGGGACAATCCGGCAATTTGTAATTTTACATCATATTGATCTGACCAAAACCAAGGTAAAGCATTATAAGATTTTTCCTTCCCAGCAATTGTTGATGCGGCAATCCTTGCCTGGTCACTTGCATTTTGCACGGATTCCAGACGTATCCATCGATCGTATATTGCATTGTAATGGGACGTACAATCTCCTGCAGAGACAATATCGGGGTTACTGGTTTTCGCGAATTCATCTACAACTATCCCATTTTCAATTTTTAACCCGGCGTCTTGTGCAAGCTCAATATTAGGAATTATGCCAATACCAATTATCACCAAATCAGCGTCAAACGATGAACCATCATTACAAAGCACCCGTGTTATTTTGTCATTCCCTTCAAAACCTGTAGCACCGATTTCACATCGAATATCCACTCCTTCCTCAGTATGAATTCTGGTGTAAAATTCTGAAATCTCAGGGGCCGTTACCCGTTCTAATACTCGACCCATCATTTCTAGTACTGTTACATGCATGCCAAGCTTATTTAAAACTGCAGCGGCCTCCAGTCCTATATAACCGCCACCAATAATTACTGCCTTTCCACCTTGTTTAACGAATGATTTTATCTGAAGCACATCGTTATAATCACGTAAATAACAAACTCCAAGTAAATCATCCCCAGGCATACTAATCTTTCTTACACGGGAACCGACGGTCAGTGCAAGTTTGTCATAGTGAATTTTTTTAGTATTAGCCAGTACAATTTGATGATTATTAACATCAATTTCTTTCGCCTTTACCCCGAGCAGAAATTCCACGTCGGCTTTTAAATAAACCTCTTCTGGACGAATAAAAATATCTTCAAGATTTTTTTCGCCCGCCAACAGGGCCTTTGATAAAGGGGGTCTGTGATAGGGAATATAGGGTTCATCACCAATAACCTGAATCTTACCTTCCCAGCCATCTTGACGAAGCCCGGTTACGAATGATGCAGCGGCATGACTTGCACCTATCACTACACATGTCTGATTCATCGCCATTACTCCTGAAATAATATGATTATTATAACTTATCTAGGATGAAAGATTATATGGAACATGGTGCCAAAAACAGGTAAAAACAGAATTAACTCCATAAATTATGTGAACGATTTATAGATCGAACAATCATGCCATATAACAACTGGGATTTATGACGCAATCACAAATTGTTGTTGTTAGTTCTGTTAATTCATCCTCCTTTATCACATAAGGTGGCATGATATATACCAATCGTCCAAACGGTCTTATCCAGACCCCATGATCAACAAACTTGGATGTAATTATTTTCAGATCAACCGTTGATGTTAACTCAACTACGCCAATCCCTCCCAACACACGTACATCTGTAACATTTTTATATTCCTTACATGGTGCTAATTCTTCTAGCATCTGCTTTTCCATAGCCAATATTTTTCCCTGCCAATCCCATGATTGCAATAGCTTGATATTTTCTAATGCCACAGCACAGGCCAAAGGATTAGCCATGAAGGTAGGCCCGTGCATAAATGCGCCGGTGATCCCCGTAGAAATGGTTTCTGCAATTTTAGTAGTGGTTAGTGTGGCAGCAAAGGACATATACCCCCCGGTCAATGCCTTGCCGGCACACATAATATCTGGCGTGATATCTGCATGCTCACTGGCAAATAATTTCCCGGTTCTGCCAAATCCTGTAGCTATTTCATCCAGTATAAGTAAGACATCATACTCATCACATAGTTTACGTAAGCCTCGTAAATATTCAGGATGATAAAACCTCATTCCGCCAGCCCCTTGAACTATGGGCTCGAGTATCACAGCAGCCGTTACTTGATGATGTTGTTTGATTAGTTGACGAATGCTATCAAGATCAGAATCATCCCATTCCTGATAAAAACCCGTAACGGGGGCATTTGCAAAAAACTGCTTAGGCAAAATATCACTGAATACAGTATGCATACCCGTTACGGGATCACATACTGACATTGCACCAAGGGTATCACCATGATAACCATTTCTCACCGTAATGAATTTTTGTTTGACAGAAATGGTCTTTGTTGACCAGTATTGAATTGCCATTTTCATTGCAACTTCTACTGCAACAGAACCGGAATCAGAAAAAAAAACTGTATCTAATCCTGCCGGGGTAATTTTTATTAATTCTTCAGCCAGCATAACAGCCGGTTCATGAGTCAATCCACCAAACATGATATGCGCCATTGCTTCCATCTGCTTATGAATAGCGTCATTCAATTGAGGATGATTATATCCATGTATTACGCACCACCAGGATGCCATTCCATCGATTAATTCACGTCCATCTGCAAGTTTTATTCGGCTACCCTTGGCGGAGATAACAGGGTATGCAGGTGAGGCATTTACAAATGACGAATAAGGATGCCAAACAACGTCTCTGTCTCGTTTTACCAGATCATTAAATGCTAATGGCATATCAGACATATAAATTAATTTATTCCGGACATTGAAATGGTTTTCGATTTATTATAACTACTATGCTACTACTGATTAATATTCATTCCCAATCCTAACTGGTTGAATGACTATAACAAAAATAAATATGATCCAAAAAATAATGAAATATATAGAAATCTCTACTCCTGGAGGACCTGACGTACTACGCATAGCGGAGACGAAACTTACCAAACCAGAAAAAGGGCAGGTATTAATTAAGGTTGCTGCTGCTGGAGTTAATCGGCTTGATATTTTGCAACGCAAGGGGTTGTACCCCCCACCAC
>CAUZRI010000174.1:0-4269 GCA_963582285.1 Gammaproteobacteria bacterium
TTGTTAATGTCGCCGGTGCTGGCGGTACTATCGGTCTAGCACAGGTTGTCAACTCACAACAGGGCAACAAGGATTTTTACATGGTCACGGGTCTCATCATGATGGGGGCAATACTTACTAATGAATCTGCGGTTACCCTGGATCAGGTAACACCCATCGCCAGATTAATCGGTGAATATGAAGTCATGGTGGTGCCTGCCGACTCACCCTATCAAACCCTTGCAGATTTTATTGAGGCATGGAAGGTAGATCCCGGTGCCATGTCCATCGCTGGTGGATCTGCTGGTGGTTCGGATCATATGTTGGCAGGATTATTGGCCCAGGAAGTGGGTGTTGATGTCAGTTTAATTAATTATCTACCTCATTCGGGGGGAGGCGAATCCCTGGCATCGTTATTGGGGAGTCATGTCGCTGCGGGAATAAATGGTTTTGCTGAATTAAAAGCGTTTATCGAATCAGGCAGGCTAAGGGCCCTGGCCTTATCCAGTGAAGAACGCGTGGAAGGATTGAATATACCGACCTTTATTGAACAAGGTGTGAATGTACATCTTGCAAATTGGCGCGGTGTAGCAGCCGCACCAGGTATCACTGATCAGCAAAAAGAAAATCTTGTGACGCTGGCAGAAAAAATCTACAACACCCAGACATGGCGCGACGCATTGGTGCGAAATAACTGGATTGACCTGTTTATGACGGGTCCAACATATGAGGCCTTTTTACAATCCGAAGGGATTCGGGTCGATGCAGTACTTCGATCTATCGGCTTGGTTAAATAGTCTGCAAACGATTTATTCGTTTTAGAATTTAGATTGTAATCCCAAGGTGAGTCGAAAGATCTGTTTTGAAATTGCCTTTGCACTCGGTGCCATCGCACTAGGGCTTTATCTCTTTATCGGTAGTAGCAGTATTAATCTGGGAACCGGCTATGACAAGATAGGTCCAAGATTTTTCCCCTACATTATTGCTGGCGGATTATTGATCAGTGCCAGTTTAATGATCTTTGAAGCGCTACAACGAAATAGATTAAATAGTGAGCTACACTTTGAAAAAGCACCATTAGTTTTAATTGTTTTTGGATTGATAATATCTGTATTGTTACTTGAACGACTCGGCTTTATTCTGGCAGTGATGATTCTTTTTTCCCTGATTGCACGGGCATTTAAAAGCCAACAACTAATACGTGATGTATTTGTTGGTCTGATCCTCACCACGATTGTTTATTACCTCTTCACCAGTGGACTGGGGTTGGTACTGCCACGCGGTGTTTTGTCGGGATTGATCTGAATGGAATCGTTGGGATTACTGGTTGATGGATTTGCCATTGCCCTGCAATGGAATAATATTTTTTGGGCGTTTGTAGGCGTGCTGCTAGGTACCGCCGTGGGTATCCTGCCGGGTATCGGACCTGCTTTAACGGTTGCCCTGTTATTACCTGTTACATTCAGTTTGAATCCCGTCTCGGCCTTTATTATGTTTGCCGGGATCTATTATGGTGGTATGTACGGTGGTTCAACCACGTCAATATTATTAAACACCCCTGGCGAAAGTGGCAGCATCATCACGGCACTGGAAGGAAATAAGATGGCGCGATCCGGGCGTGCCTCTGCAGCATTGGCCACCGCTGCCTTGGGTTCTTTTGTGGCGGGCACATTAGGCACCATCGCATTAACCTTTGCGGCACCGGCCATGGCTGATATTGCCCTGATATTTGGACCTGCAGAATATTTTGCCTTGATCATATTAGGCTTCACAACTATTTCTTCGGTGCTTGGCAAGACCCCTGCACGAGGAATGTTAAGCCTGTTTTTAGGTCTGGCCTTAGGTGTCGTTGGCATTGATCTACAAACTGGTCAGGCACGTTTCACGATGGACTTACTTCCACTGTTTGATGGTATCCATGTGGTGGTCGTTGCCGTGGGTCTCTTTGCAGTAGGCGAGACGTTATATTTGGCGACACAATCAAAGGGTGCCGGTGAAATTATCAATATAAAAGGTTGGACCTGGATGTCCAGGGAAGACCTTGCCCGGTCATGGAAACCCTGGTTACGAGGCAGCTTGCTTGGATTCCCCATTGGTGGCTTACCCACGGGCGGTTCTGAGATACCGACCTTTCTGTCCTATGCAATTGAGAAGCGCCTCAGTAAACATCCCGAGGAGTTCGGACATGGGGCGATAGAAGGCGTTGCGGGACCCGAGGCGGCTAACAATGCCGCAGCGGCCGGGGTGCTTGTGCCATTGTTAACCCTGGGATTACCCACTTCCGCAACAGCAGCGATTATGCTGGCGGCATTTCAACAATTTAACCTGCAACCCGGTCCGTTAATATTTATCACGAATCCGGAATTGGTATGGGGTTTAATTGCCAGTCTATATATCGGCAACTTTATGTTGTTGTTATTAAATCTACCACTGGCACCACTGTGGGCACGGTTGCTAAAAATTCCCTCGCCTTTTTTATACGGCGGGATTTTAGTTTTTGCCACATTGGGTACCTATAGTCTTAACAATTCTGTATTTGATGTGGGCTTAATGTATCTCATCGGTGTGATTGGTTTTTATATGCGTCTGGTAGACATACCCGTAGCCCCGGCAGTGATTGGTATGATATTGGGTCCCATGGCAGAACAACAATTCCGACGTGCACTGGCAATCTCACAGGGTGACGCCACAATTTTCTTTAGTCGTCCTATCTCTGCAACCTTATTGGGTCTGGCACTGTGTGCTTTGATTGCTGTGCCATTAGTAAAATATCTTCAAAAACGTAGTTAAGTGTTCTTATGAGAATGTTGCATCATATTTCACTGCCAGTTGCCAATATTGAAAAATCATCTGTTCTTTACGATGCAGCATTGTCCGCACTCGGGTATAAGCGAATTTGTTACGCTAAAGATTTCGTTGGCTATGGTATCGAAGATGGGAAGGATCAATTCGCTATTAAAAAAATAGAACCATTAATATCATCAGGCCCAGGTTTCCACCTTGCTTTCCATGCACCGTCTCGCGATGCAGTTGATCTATTCCATGCGGTGGCATTCGAAAATGGGGCCACCAGCAATGGCGAACCTGGCCTACGCGAACAGTATGGTCCAAATTTCTATGCTGCATTTATTATGGATGTAGATGGCCATCGATTTGAGGCCGTTATAAATGAATCAAGGGAAATCTAACAACTCGTGCGCTTAAGAGTTGGTTATCTTGGGATTATGAAAGACCTTTAATTCGTGACAGATCCTTAGTAATTACCGAGAGACATTATTTAAGTTTGGCAAGTCTTATAAGAATAGCTGTTTGGGGATCAGCTATACCACCCTAACTCATATCCCCATCTTCCAAATCCGAACTGCCTGCCGAGTCCCCAGTAAAAAAGAAAGTAAGTGCCGCCAGCGATCAGTGCCAGGCCACTTATCATTTGAAATTTAAATGGTTTGCTTACAGCGATAGCACTGATCCGATGACCCGCAAGCCAAACCACGATGAGTAATAAAAATACCATGATCGCGATTTGTCCAAGCCCTTGTATCATCATCACCCCGGCACCATAGAGAGGATTTTTTGCACTCGCAGCATATACCATAAAATCACGAAATAATGGGTAGGGTCGCCCAACAGTGAACATACCTACCATAGTGCCGAGAATGGTAGCCTTAACAGTAATCAAATTAAAAAAGTCACGCGTGGTCTGGCTAACGCCTAGTTTTATCCGATCCAGAAAACCCATATCCAGCAAGCCCCAAAAAAACATTGCCATGCCCACAGCTGTAAAAACGGCGAATGATTGGGCATATCGCACTTCAATTGCATTAACATGTTCAATGCCAATGGGACCCAGAAATCCGATATACAGACCGTAAATGGCACTTACAAAAAGAACCGGGGCAGTAAATGCTCCCAGTACCTTCCAGATAGATGCAGATCCCGAACCAGTCGAACAGGCCATGCCGGGCATCATCGCAAAAATGACACAATTACACGCGGTAAATGTCGCAGCAAGTCCGGCAATAGCGGCAAAGATAAATCCAAATCCTCCACCTCGAGTGTCGTATTGAGAGGCCAGTTCAACGGTATCACCAATTGTTCCTCCTGCGACAATATCTCTACCGAATCCATCTGATATACCACGATTCCAGAAACCTGCAATGAGCACCGCGATTAAGATAGTCACGATTAAATAACCGAGTCGTCTTTTATATGGATATACATTCTCGAAAGTCATTACATCTTGCATTTACAACTCCTCGTCGGACTTGGCCTATTGAACAATTCAAGCTT
>CAUZRI010000175.1:0-4265 GCA_963582285.1 Gammaproteobacteria bacterium
CTGGAAATTATATCAATAACAAGCCCGCGCAAGTCCTAACTGAAAACCTACACTTACTACCTCAAACTGGTACTGCATTGGATCTGGCATGTGGCTTGGGCGCCAATGCTATTTTTATGGCAAAGAGAGGATTAACTACCCATGCGTGGGATACTTCTGATATCGCACTTGACATGCTACATGCCACAACAAAGCAAAATGGAATTAGAATCAGTATAGAACGAAAAGATATTATTAAAAATCCACCAAGTGCTGAAAGCTTTGATGTAATAATAGTGTCTCATTTCCTGGAAAGGTCTATTGTTAGCGAAATAATAAATGCTTTAAAGAAAAACGGCCTGCTATTTTATCAAACATTTACTCTAAACAGGCTAGTTGATACAGGTCCTCGAAACATGAAATATCTTTTGGAGAGAAATGAACTCCTCAGGTTATTTACGAGCTTATCTGTCCTACACTATATTGAGTATGATCAAGTAGGGAATTTAGATTCCGGAAATCGCAATGAGGCTATGTTAGTTGCGCAAAAAATGTAACCACTATATTAATTAATAAATTACATGTAAGAGTAATGCTTACTCAGAGGAACAATACACCTTGAAAAATTATATTTTAAAAATGGAGTGTACTGTAGTTTGAAAAATTGTTAGTCGTATAATTTTAGTGTTCCAATTAGCTCTGACACATGTGACAATTTATTTTCATCTAGAAATGAAGTCAATCCAAAAATAAGTTTTTTACATAATAAGGGATCGTAAAACAAGGCTGTTCCTATACCTATTCCTGTTGCACCAGCTATTAAAAATTCCAAAGCATCTTCAGCCGTAGTTATCCCTCCTTGACCAATTATCGGAATATTATGTGACTTGCAAACTTGATAAACCTGATGCACTTTAAGTAATGCTATGGGTTTTATTGAAGGTCCAGAGAGACCACCTTGATTATTACCCAGGACAGGCCTGCGAGAATTTATGTCGATAGACATACCCATTACTGTATTGATAACAGCAAACGCATCAGATCCGGCTTCAATACATAATCTTGCATTTTCTGATATATCTGTTTGATTAGGTGACAACTTTGTAATAATTGGCTTATCGGTTACTTTTCGACATGCCGCTACAACTTTAGCGGACATGTCTGGATAATTGCCGAATTGAACTCCTCCTTCCTTTACATTTGGGCATGAAATATTTATCTCCATTGCATCAATTGGGGAGTCATTAAATATCCTTGTGACTTCTTCATATTCATCAATAGTAGAACCACTAATATTTGCAATAAATCGTGTTTCATTAAAGTCCAGATTCGGGAGATAATCGGAGACTACTGCGTCTGCACCCGGATTTTGTAAACCGATAGCATTGAGCATACCCATATGGGTTTCAGCAAGACGATGAGGTTTATTTCCCAACCTTGGAGCCAGAGTTGTACCTTTTAGACAAATGGCACCTACGTCAGTATTTGAGAATCCCTTCACTCTTGTATATTCTTCCCCGAAACCGACGCAGCCCGACAACAAAACCAGAGGATTACTAAACAACATTCCACAAAAGTCTATCTCTAGCGGTAATATCTGGTTAGGCAAGTTATTCATTATTAGAAAATTGTCTCATATATATTTACAGTAAGAGGCATTATAACGATACTGGAATTAAAGACCTACATGCATATCACTCGACCTTATTAGCGAGATTTATTAGATACATAATGTTTCACATAGTCCTTTTTGAACCTGAAATCCCGCCTAATACTGGTAATATCATCCGTCTTAGCGCCAATACTGGCGCTTCACTACACCTGATTCACCCACTGGGGTTTAAAATCGAAGATAAGCAGCTTAGACGTGCTGGACTTGATTACAGCGAATTTACAAAAATTATGGAATATGATTGTTTCGATGATTATATAAAAAAGCAGAGTCCAAATATACTTTATGCAGCATCAACCAAGGGTAAAGTGCTCTACTCCAGTGTCAATTACTGCCCGGGTGACGCTATAATATTTGGTCCTGAATCGCGAGGGTTACCAAAAAACATACGTGACTATATAGGAGAAAATTATGTTCTTAAAATACCTATGCAGGAAAATAGCCGCAGCCTAAACCTCTCAAATGCGGTGGCTGTAATAATTTTTGAAGCATTACGACAAAATAATTTCAGCTTTGACATGTAATTGAGCATAAAATAAAAAAGTAACATTTACAGATTTATTTACTTTCAGCCTTAGGCTCTCTTAATAGCAGTGCCTGGACAGCCTGCTCTGGCTGAATCTCACCGTTAATTAAATGATATATTTGTTCGCTAATGGGCATATCAATCTTATACTTTTTGGCTAAATTACAGACAGCTATTACAGTTCGAACACCTTCTATCGCCTGGCCTATTTCTTCACGCGCCTGATCTAAAGTCTTTCCCTCTGCTAACGCTATTCCTAAACGACGATTTCTTGATTGATTATCTGTACACGTTAGAACCAAATCACCCAAACCTGCCAATCCCATAAATGTTTCCATTCGACCGCCCATGGCAATTCCAAGTCGGCAAATTTCTGCCAAACCACGGGTAATTACAGCCGCACGTGTATTTGCACCATAACCGAGACCATCCGAAATGCCTGCTGCAATTGCCATCACATTTTTGACTGCTCCACCCACCTGCACACCTATAACGTCATTATGTGTATAAATACGAAATGAGTCATTATGAAATAATGCAGAATACTGGCTAGCTGTATCAGAATTTGTAGACGCAATAGTGACTGCTGTAGGTAATCCAGCGGCAACTTCTAATGCAAACGATGGACCTGAAAGTACGGCTACCGGAACATTATTTAAGATAGAAGCGACAATTTCATGGTTCAAGGACAAGCTTTCAGGCGCAAGTCCCTTACTAGCCAGGCATAGGCTTAAATTATTAATTTCATATGACTTTAATCTAGTTAAAACCTCATCAAGCGCTTCACATGGTACAACGACTACTACATTCTCAATATTTTCTGGATTCGGTAAAAAATCTGAAACTGGCACAAGATTTTCAGGAAATATGACACCAGGTAAATGACGATTATTACATGAAGAAGATTGCAGAGATTCGATATGTGCACTATCAGCGTCCCATAGCTGAACATAATTACCATTTCTTGCCAAGACCAGTGCCAGAGCAGTACCCCATGAACCCGCACCAATTACAAAAACAGTTTTTTTAGTTTTAGAAACTGATTTCTCGTCCATTATAGTAATATATGTATTGTTTTTAATGGCAATGGATTTTTCATGCTCACTGATTAATTGCAGTAACTATATAAAATAACAGTTATGTTTCACTTTCAATAGAGGCATTTTTAACTTTCTGTAGGTATAGTGCATCGAAATTTACAGGAGACAACAATAATTGAGGAAAACCTCCTTTACTTACCAGATCAGATATCACTTCTCTGGCGAATGGGAAGAGTATATTTGGACATACAGTTGCTAGCGTTCGACTGGTAGCATCTTTAGGTAAATTTGAAAGATGAAATATGCCAGCTTGTTGAACTTCGATAAGATAAACTGTTTGCTCCTCAAAACTCACTGTAACGGTTATTGATAATACTACTTCAAAAAATTCACCGTCTAATGAGGTGGCTGAATTTGCAAGATCCAAATTTACGACTGGTTGCCATTGTTTCTGAAAAATCTGTGGTGAGTTTGGAGTTTCAAACGATATATCTTTAACATAAATTTTCTGAATTGAAAATTGCGCCTGCTCAGAGACATTACTTTCTTTAGTTTTATTTTCAGTTACCATTTAAATACCTTGTACTTATCGAGGTTAAACGCGAGTTAATGGTAGACTTGCACGTTGCCAGGTTAATATTCCGCCTTTCATGATTGACACATCATCAAAACCATCTGACTTAAGCTGTTGCACTGTTCGAGTAGAAATTGATCCGGATTGGCAACACAAAATAATTGGTTTTTTGCGTAATTTTTCAAGGTCTCGTTTTCTTTCTGCTAATTCTGTTTCTGGAATATTAATGGCGTTTAGGATATGCCCAGACTGATAATCATCAGAATTTCGCAGGTCAACTACTACCGCATGATCATTATTAATTCGACGCGTCACATCTATTGGATCAAGTTGCGCAATTCCCAACAAGTTATCTTTAAACAAATTCCATAATAATAGAATTAATAAGGCAAACCAGACGCTGACCCATAAAGAGTTATTTCCGATAAATTCAAATAATCTTTCCATATTTTTACTCAGTGAGGATTAATATTG
>CAUZRI010000176.1:0-4252 GCA_963582285.1 Gammaproteobacteria bacterium
GTTTGGTAATACTGCTACTAGGATTCCTTCCGGTTGTAGTTGCAATTCTCACTATTGGCATCGATTCTATCCGGCGACCTCTAATCCACGATATCTCTACAGACACTACAAACCCGCCAGAATTTCAGGAGGTGAGAAACATACGGTCACCTGAACATAATTCTCCAGATTATATCGGCGTTACTCTAGCTAGCATTCAGCAAGATGCCTACCCTCAAATTCAACCCCTCTTAACATCTCTTAATCGTAGTGATGCACTGGTTGAAGCCACCCAGGTAGTTAAAGATTTGCAGTGGGAATTTATAAATATCGACTATGATAAAGGTATTATTGAAGCGTATGATACATCGAAATTATTCGGTTTCGTTGATGACATCATCATACGAGTAAGACAGGAAAACCCTGGGAGTCGTATCGATATCCGTTCAGCATCCCGCGTAGGAAAAGGCGATCTAGGTAAAAATGCAGAACGCATAAAACAATTTATTAATACATTTAGAGATTAATGATAAACAAAAACAATTTATTACTGACTATCTGAGTTGCTGGCTGTTCAAACTTCGAAATATGATATGAGCACATTAATAAAATTCACTCAAATCTTATTAACATTAACTACATTGTTCACGGGGTTTAATCTCGGCGCCAACCCCGGTGACGGACTAATAATATCTGGTTCAATCGTGAACCTAAGGGCTACGCCATCGATGGATGGAAAAATACTTTTAAGGCTTACCAAGGACGCAGAAGTCATTGAGATGAGTCGATTTCAGGAATGGAGAGAGGTTGCTTCTAAACGCACGGACTTTGATACTGGCTGGATACACGAATCATTGCTCAACCCAATTAACGGTGCATTAGAGGAATTAAATACGGACGTAACAAAATTCAATGAATTTAAATTAACTTTTGATGAATTAATCCAAAACTTTATATCTGTAAAAAGTATTAATCCATTTTCCTCTGTTGAGCACAAAGGAGGTGGCAATATTTCTATACTTGCCACAAAAGAGTGGTTCGATTTAACCCAGCCTGAAAGAGAGAAACTGATGTCCCAGATTTTTAATCTTTGGCGACAGCGAGTTGAAATAGGATTATCAGTAATGGTGGAAGTTGTTGATAACAATAATGAACAACATATGGTGATGTTCAGATAACATAGTTATATTCAAAGACACTTCCTCACTGGCATCGATTGGACTAAACTAACTAAGAGAATAATACGTTTATACAGGGTGGAGAGAAAAACTATGAAAAAGATAATCTTAATTAATATAACGTTTTTTTTATTGAATCTATTAACCATAACAACCCAGGCAGACCAACCTCCACCGCAATTTTTACAATTCTCCCCCAGTGCAACAATGGGGGCACTTTATATGCCAGATCCGGACAAATTTCCCAATCCTCATGTAGCAACACTGGCCATGCACCGTGATTCGAATTTTATGTCACACATATCCACACAGGAAATGCCCAAACGTGGAATCGTCGCACTGGGTATGAACCCCAGATGTCAAAATAACGAAGCATTATGTACACCCTGGGAAAACAACTCACTTGATGTTAAACAGGGCGTTGAATACCTCCGAAATATCCCAGGAATAAAGACAGTAATCCTCATTGGACATAGCGGCGGAGGTCCTACTATGGCCTTCTATCAAGCCATTGCTGAAAACGGTAATGCACTCTGCAAGGCACCAGAAAGACTTGTAAAATGCCCAGATAATATTAGAGACCTCCCGCCTGCTGATGGCGTGATTTTCTGGGATGCCCATTTAGGAAATGGAATTAACGCAGTAAGGAGTCTAAATCCTGCGGTGATCAACGATGATGAAATCATAAGTACCAATACTAGCCCCAGATTAAACATTCAATTGGATCCGTTTAATATCGAAAATGGATATAACCCTGATGGTGATTCAGAGTATTCGGACGAATTCAAGGAAAGCTACTTTGAGGCACAATCTGAACGCATGAATAATCTAATTGAAATTGCGCTTGAAAAAATGGAACAGATTGAAGCCGGAACGTATAAAAATCCTGATGATGACGCCTTTATCATCCCCAGGGCAGATAGCTCCCGACTCATGCGACTGGATCGAAGTATCGACCACAGCACGCTAAAACCTCATAAAGAGATCAAAAATGATGGAACGATTAAGGACTGCTGTCTGGTAGAGAGTGTCCGACCTATCGATATTGATCCTGAAGGTAACGAGAAATTCTGGGAAGGAACACGGTTCTTAAGCCTGCGCTCTTTCCTGAGTGTGAGGGCTATTCGCTCCAAAAATTCAATGACCGATATAGATTATTGCTCCAGTAACAATTCAACACTTTGTATGGTCCAGCATATATCCGTTCCTGTTTTAGTCAGCGCAATGACTGGTCATTATTTTGTCAGAAACAGTGAAATGATCTATGACTTTACCGCAAGTAAAGACAAAGATTTTATCGGTGTTGAAGGTGCTACTCATGGAGGGAATCCCTGTATAGCATGTATGCCTAGTGGTCAGGCATATGATGGTCGCTACGATAACGCAGTCAAAAATGATTTCGACTACCTGGCAAAATGGATTAATGCACGCTTCTAATATTTGCTGTTATGTTAGTTGTTAGCATAAGTAAAATCAGCGGTTATTCGACCTATGTTTTTGTCTTAAATTTTATATGATCACGAGCATGAAAATGAATAAATCTAATTCGATAAAAGTCCTGTTAATCCTGTCTTTAAATTTTTTCACTACCAACCTGAAAGCAGCCCCCCCACCTCCAGAATTTGTTCAATTCACACCCAGCGCCACTATGGGTGCATTGTATTACCCAGATCCGGATACTTATCCAAATCCACACATTGCCACATTGAATATGCATCGTACTGCCAACCGTTTGTCTCATATTTCCATGGAAGAAATGGCCAAGCGAGGCTTTGTGATACTAGGGATGAATCCCCGGTGTCAAAATAATGAATCTCTGTGTATCCCCTGGGAAAACAATGCCCTTGACGTTAAGCAGGGAATCGAATACTTAAGAAATCTACCAGGAATTACAACCGTTGTGTTGCTAGGTGGTAGCGGCGGTGGACCGACCATGAGTTTCTACCAGGCCGTTGCAGAGAATGGTAAAGAATTTTGTCAACAACCTCAAAAACTAGTGAAATGCTCGGATGAACTGGCAAACCTACCTCGTGCCGACGGGATTGTTTTTCGTGATGCACATTTGGGCAACGGAGCCAATGCATTACGCAGTCTAAACCCTGCAGTATTGAATGATGAAGAAATCATAAACTCGAACGCCGCGCCCAGGCTGGACCCAAGGTTGGATCCATTCAATATTGATAATGGTTATAACCCAAATGGCGTATCAGCTTATGCCGACGATTTCAAAGAAACCTATTTCAGGGCACAGTCGGAACGTATGAATCGATTAATTGATATTGCCATGGGGCGTATGCAACAAATCGAATCCGGTACATATAAATATCCAGATGATGACGCTTTTGTTATACCAAATGGCGACGGCACAAGATTAATGCGTCTCGATCTTAGTATTGATCACAGCACACTTAAACCAAGAAAATTTTTGAGAAATGATGGAACTATTGAAGATTGTTGTATTGTTTCCAGTGTTCGCCCTGTAGACCTGAAACCCGAAAATAATGAGTCATTCTGGTCCGGGACCCGTATGCTTACATTACGCTCCTTTCTCAGTACTCGAGCTATTCGATCCACACAGGCCATGACAGAGATTGACTATTGTTCAAGCAATAATTCCACAGCATGCAACGTACAGAAAATTTCTATACCAGTGCTAATTACTGCTATGGGAGGACATTATTTTATCCGCAATAGTGAAATTTATTATGAAATGGCCAAGAGTACAGATAAGGATTTCATAGTACTGGAAGGGGCCGTCCATGGTATTACCCCATGTAAAGCATGTGTCCCAGGCGGATACGATGGGCGCTATGATAATTCTGTGAGGAATTATTATGACTATGTCGCCAAATGGATTAATGAAAGATTCTAGCATCAGGATATCTACAGTTTAACAATATAATATATTCCCAAAGGGAGACATGACATGGTTGCAAACTTTACCAGACCAGCCATTTTTACAATTCTATTAATATTGGTGTCCAATAGTATTCAAGCGGCACCGCCACCACCACAATATATTCAGTTTAAACCCTCAGCAACCAAGGGTGCACTCTACTATCCGGATCCGGTGCAATTTCCAGATACCCATATTG
>CAUZRI010000177.1:0-4248 GCA_963582285.1 Gammaproteobacteria bacterium
GTTGTTTTGCAGTCTTCATCATTTCTCTCCTAAGGTAAATCGACAACCTTTTCTTCCACAGGCTGTCCATTTGGACCGACTGTAATGTGATACCAAACGTTTTTTTCAGGGGCGCTCAATATTGATGTTGCGCTGGATAAAACAAATGGATAGTTAGGTACGATTTCCGATAAATCTTCCTTGGTAATTTGTACATCAACTAATCTGGGCGCACTCATCAAGGTAGATACATCCGCTGGTGTTGCGAATCCAAGTTCAGGATTATGCACGATGGAGATATTGATCCACTCATCCGGAGCGGGTTCAACAACTGATAACAATAATTGCATGGCCTCGGCTACATTCGCCATGGTTTCATCAGAGGACCCAGCAACATCCATATCCAGAGCATATCCTTCCGGGGAATTACGTAAGTTGTAAATCTCCCTGGCATTTCTCTCTGCTGCACCCATAGGATGTACATGACTTTCCACAATTCCTGGCAGTACTGTCTTACCCTGCAAGTCTATAATTTCAGTATTTGGTCCGGCCATACGCATCATCTCATCAGTGGATCCCAGAGCCATTATCATCTCATCTCGAATAGCCATTGCCTGGACTATAGTCCCTGGATTGGAATTCATTTCATGATCATCCAGGGTGACAATGGTGGCATTCACATAAACAGAATCAGCAAAACGCATAACTTCTGATGGGTAAGTTTGGGCTGTTACATTATTAATCCCTATGGTCATAACCAGACTTAAACCGATTAGTCTAAAATATGTAAATAAATGACGATGTTTCATTTCACTATCTCCAATTTATCAAGTTTATCTAAAGCATATGAGTTATTAAGTAGGGAGCATCTGTATATGGCTGAGTACACTAAATACACGATGAGGGTAACTGATTTCCCAAGGCTATCTAGCCCCCCCTTTTTATATCCACAGTCTGTGACCAATACGTGAATATGTCAATAAATGCTCTGGAACTTTCACAAACCGTGCAAATTTCAACATTAAGAGTGTAATGCTGGAAATCTTCCCCAAGTGACGATATTTTTATCTAAATATACGCTATCGATAATGCCTGGAGTGAATTTGTTTTAATTAGAAGCTACCACTTATAGTTAATGTCAGCCTGCGGCCATTACGTCTATCCCTGAACTCCTGAGATTCAACCGACGTCACTCCTCTAAGACCAGTAAAAAAGGTACGGTATCGCAATGAACTAAAATTCAGTAAATTATGCCCCACCAAACTGACCTTTAAGCCATTCCACTGCGTGGTTTCTATAAAGGCATCTATCGCAAAGCCTTCATTACTAATATCCAGTTCATTTACTTTAAACAACGGCCGTCTGTCACGCTCAGCAACGGTCCAGCCCCAGGCAATACGGGCTCCCTGTAAATCCTGTCGGAAATCGACCCTGGCCCCATATTTGTTATTTTTATTAGCACTTACAAGGGTGCGGTAGGCATTGGCCCCACCTTGACCTGATAAGACACGGTTTTCCCCGGTGACGGGATCAACTACTGTGGAATCCTGCCAACGTAAATTAATATCCAGTTTCGCACCCGTCAGTCCTGTCCATTCCAACGGCATTGTAGCTTCCAGTTCCACTCCCCAACGCCTGCCGTCCCCTATATTACCCGGGGCCTCATCTGTGGCAGAGAGTGGCAATAAATCAAGTACATCAGAAATCCAGTGGTGAAAACCTGTAAGCTTAATGACACTCTGTCGACCAACTCGTCGCTCATGGCTCACCTCGGTGATCCATGTGGTATCAGGTTTCAGATTTATATTTCCTAATGACAGTTCATTGTCTTCAAAAGCTGTAGTACTGATAAAATCGTTAAAATTCAATTGGGCGACTTCTCGCGCTACCCGTACCTTAGTCTGTTCACCCTGTCCGGAAGAATATGTCAGGATTGAATGGGGTTTAAGAAAAGTAAAATTGCGTTCCTTATTATCATCACCGCTCTGCGCAAGATTGGATACCTCTACACCCAGACCATAATCCAGTTCAAACTTTCCCAATGACCATGTGTCTTTAATCAGGAAATCGCCGCGCAGTTCTTCCACCAGCGAGTTTGATCCAGGAACAGCTACTATGACAGGTCCTGTACCGGTATCGATTGTTTGTACTAATGATCCATCAAGTGAATTTAATGCACCTTCCATGTTGAACTGAATGTTGTGGTCTTCCAGACCTGTCCAGTCAAGCTCAATACGGGTAATTGCTTCTGTTTCAACGGCAGTTACATCAGCTATCCTTGCAGAGGTATCAACGCCGAATGAATCGGTAATTATACGGGATCTGAATCTTGGCACACTCTCCAAAAAAAACTGGAATATACCCTTGGCAACAAGATTTGAATTTAGATTGCGCAAGCCATCTATGCCAATCTCAAATTGTTTTATTTTCAGATCATCGCCTACAAACCGGTCACGAGGTTCCTCACTAACATCTACAGGTGTAACACTTGAGTATTCCTGTCGGTCTCGTGTTTCGTAATGCAATCTACTATTAAATTGTGTCAGGGTCTGTCCCAATAACGCTGAGGCATTTAAAGTACCAGTTAAGTCAACCCCTGTAGATTTTTGTCTTACCACACTATTTTCTTCAAGATTACCGTTCGCATCAAAAAAGCGGTCCAAACCTGTTTCACCGTTAGCTTCCCGTTCTATTCTTACACCGGCGTTATAATCGAAACGACCCAGGCGATCTGATAATGAAATATCTATACCTGGTTTAAAGGGACCTTCTGAGTGTTGACGACCATACAGGTCCCATCTGACCACAGCGGGAAGATCGCCATGGAGAATTACATTGACCACGACGGACTGACCCTGCAGATCGATACCCCTGACCTGACCACTAATCAATTCTATCCTGGCTACCTGATTGGCCGGTATACGCGCCAGTAATGCTGAGGGTGAATCCTGCTTTGCACTGGGGTAGACATCATTTATGAGAATGTTTCCTACCGCAGCGATAAAACCGCGATCAGATGTGCCATTATCCACTTGAAAGCCGGGTACCTGACGAACCATGTCAAATGCCGTTGCCGGTTGATAGCGACTGAAAAATGATGCGTTGTATTCAACTATTAATTCATCTGATGGGGCATTAACTGGTGTCTCCTGGGATAAACAAATTGACACAAATAGAAAATTTATCAGGACAATACCAATTTTTTTAAGGCTTAATTTCACAACAAAATATTCCTGCCCAGGTCGAAACAATCTGACCCGGGCACTAAATGTTTAAGAATTGATTTTCTTCAGAAGTGCAAAGCTTAGTTGATAACGCCACAAAAGGCCCTGCCGCCTCCAGGACTATCGCCGTAATTGTCTTTGCCGGCATGTACCATGATAGAACGACCAGCAAGGTCCGATGTTTTCAGGCGAGGCGCCAAAATTGGTAGGGTAGCCGTGCCATCTGCTTCTACTATCAGATTGGGCAGATCACCGATTTGGCCATCCCCATAAGGCCCCTCGTGTTTGCCCGTCGTCCTTGGGTCATAATGACTACCCGCACCCATCCCGGGTGCGCCATCAGATCCTGCTGCACAGCTGGGATTTTCATGCACATGTGTGCCATGGGGCCCAGGTGGCAAGCCTCTCAGATTCGGTTGAATTATCAAGCCATACTGGCTATCACGAAAGCTCACAGTTCCCACTGTCTCTGCGGTTCCTTGGGAGGTTAAACGTTTTACCGTTGCTGATGGCGTGGATTCCTGTGCAATTAATCCACTACAACCTGTGGTAAGAACAAATCCAAATATAATAAAGACTAGGTTACGCATGTGGCTTCCTCCGGTTTTAAGTTGGTGTGCAACGTGTTCTGTATTCGAATGACAAACTGGCGCAAGTGTAACATCCCTGTTTACGGTCAAACCAGAACTCAGACCACATAATGTCTGAGTACCGGGAAAAAAATTGAGGAAATATTATGAAACTACGGTCATGAAGCCAACAGCTTTTATATACCTCTGGCTTTTAGTGCAGTATCTAATCTAGGGAATACCCGCCTGGCATTACCTTCAAATACCTTTTGCTTATCTTCTGCTGAAATCTCCAGGGCATCAACATATCGTTTTGTATCATCAAAATATTGGCCAGTTTCCGGATCAATCCCTTTAACTGCTCCAAACATTTCAGAGGCAAATAGAATATTTTCCACATCGATTACCTTAAACAATAAATCAATTCCGGGCTGATGATAGACACAGGTATCAAAATAAACATTTTTCATAACGTG
>CAUZRI010000178.1:0-4229 GCA_963582285.1 Gammaproteobacteria bacterium
ATCTTGCAAAATTATTTTCCGGTACAACGGTATATCAATATATCGGTGGCGTAGAAAATACTAATTATGGACTGGCATTAGATTTTATTATTGCCCTTGCCTTGCCCATGTTGTTGACTTATCTGCTTGTGATTTTCTATAAGCAAAAAGAAACACGATTATTTTCCTTTACGCTTTCTTTATTCCTGACAATATTTGCTTGGTACTTTCTATTTTCCAGTTTTTCATTAACACCTGGACATGAACGATTCAGTTTATTTTTAATTATTCCAATAACACTTTGTGTTGGGTTTATTTATTTGAGAATGATGGAAGTTGTGCGTTATGAAAGACTTGTTTTCGTTACGTTGATTGTCTGTAATTTAATGATAGTAGGACTTATAAATAATTATTTTATTCCCATAGTTGAAACAGGAGGAGAGTCTGAAAAAACATTTAAAATCAACATTATCGAACCCAAGGAAATGGTCTTTGATAAAGTCAGAGAGACAATGAGTGATGAGGATACGTTATTAATCGCAACTGATTGGTGGTTGTCGCAACCATTCATGTACCTGGCAAAGAATATTGAGAATCTAGAGGTAATAGATTTGGACGCATCCTATTCACCTGAAGGCATCAATTTCGCCGATGAAGAGAATATTTTTATCAGCACTTTTGTTGATGACAAGCTGGATAAAATAGTAAAACAGCAACTTAGCGATAAAATAAATAATGCTTGGGCATTTATGACCTATGCTGATGAACCCCTGGTAATGCTGTATCAAATGAAGTCATTGGAGCTGGAGTTTGTCTTTGAAGTAGAAAACCCGTAGAAATTATAAACAATTTAAGAAATTATCAGTACAATACGCGGCGAAATGAGTGATTATCCTGAAAAATTTGATGTGATTGTGGTTGGCGGTGGTCATGCTGGTACAGAGGCCGCTCTAGCCTCAGCACGAATGGGCGCAAAGACATTACTGTTGACTCAAAGTATCGAATCATTGGGCCAAATGTCATGTAATCCGGCCATTGGTGGCATAGGGAAAGGACATTTGGTTAAGGAAATAGATGCCCTGGGTGGACTAATGGCTGCTGCGGCGGATAAAAGTGGTATTCAGTTTCGAACCCTGAACTCAAGAAAGGGTCCTGCAGTCCGCGCTACGCGCGCTCAAATTGATCGCACCTTATATAAAGGAGTGGTTCGCCCATTTCTCGAGGCACAGCCAAACTTACATTTATTCCAGCAGGCAGTAGAGGATCTTATTGTTGAAGCTGATGTAGTTAAAGGTGTAATTACCCAGATAGGATTACGTTTTCTTGCCCCCAGTATCGTTTTAACTGTCGGTACCTTTCTCGGCGGTAAAATCCATGTAGGTGAGAGTAACTATCAGGGCGGGCGTGCTGGTGACCCGCCATCCAATTCATTGGCCGCCCGTTTACGCGAGCTTCCCTTTAGAGTTGGTCGATTAAAGACAGGGACACCACCAAGGATAGATGGCAAGACTATCGATTATTCAAAATTGCAAGCGCAGCCCGGTGATCTACCCGTACCTGTATTTTCATATATAGGTACAGCAGCAGAACATCCAGAGCAGGTGTCTTGCCATATTACCTATACCAATGAACAAACCCATGACTTCATTCGTGCGTCGTTGGATCGCTCTCCCATGTATAACGGACAGATTGAAAGTACCGGTCCCAGGTATTGTCCTTCCATTGAAGACAAGGTGGTTCGTTTCAGTGATAAGGATTCCCACCAAATCTTTATCGAGCCAGAAGGCTTGAATACCACCGAGATATATCCCAATGGAATCTCCACTAGCTTGCCATTTGATGTTCAGCTTGAATTTGTAAGAACCATAAGCGGATTTGAAAATGCACATATCACCAGACCTGGCTATGCGATTGAGTATGATTATTTTGATCCACGGGATCTACAGCCCTGGTTGGAGACCCGATTTATTCAAGGTTTATTTTTTGCCGGACAAATTAATGGTACGACGGGATATGAGGAGGCCGCGGCCCAGGGTCTTATCGCCGGTATGAATGCCGCCCTCCTGGTTAAAGAAAAAGAACCCTGGTACCCGCGTCGTGATCAGGCCTATATCGGTGTTTTGATTGATGATCTGATTACCAGAGGTACGATTGAACCTTACCGGATGTTTACCAGCCGAGCGGAATATCGTTTGATGTTAAGGGAAGACAATGCCGATTTGCGCCTAACTGAAAAAGGCCGGGAGCTGGGGTTAGTGGATGATGATCGCTGGCAACAGTTTATCAAAAAACAACAAGCCATCGAGACTGAGCAACAACGTCTGGATAAAATATGGGTATCTCCTGCTAATCCAGACATGGTGAATACATTCTCTGATTTGGGTGAATCACTGACAAAGGACGCTAGCTTATTACAGTTGTTAAAACGGCCAGAGGTGAACTACCAGAAACTAATGGAACTACCCTGTGTTGATGACCTGGGGCTACCTTCTGAGGTGACTGAACAGGTGGAAATTCAGGCCAAATATCATGGGTATATTGTACGACAGCAAGAAGAAATCGATCGAAATCTTCGAGACGAAGATACACGTTTACCGCAGGATATCGATTATAAGAATGTCCGGGGATTGTCTAACGAAATCACACAGAAATTGAATGCGCAGCGTCCCTATAGTCTGGGTCATGCTGCAAGAATACCCGGGATGACACCCGCAGCCATCTCGGTATTGCGGATCCATATCAAAAAAAGTTCCTATACTTTTAAACAGTCTGCCTGAAACCTTGTCCTCTCAGGCCCCCCTGGAAAAACTCAAGCAGGGTATCGTTGCCTTGGGTGAAGATCTTGATAAGCATCCGTTAGAACTCTACCTCGGTTATCTTAATGAGTTAGTGCGATGGAATAAGGCCTACAATTTGACGGCAATTACTGATGTAGAAAAAATGATCACCCATCATATTCTGGATAGTCTTTCCGTACTGCCTTATCTAAATGGAACGAGATGCCTGGATGTGGGAACCGGTGCAGGATTGCCCGGCATGGTGCTGGCCCTCGCCACACCAGACCTGCATTGGGTATTGCTAGACAGTAAAATCAAAAAGGTTCGATTTCTTCATCATATAGTTCAAGTCTTAAAGCCTGTAAATGTCGAGATAATTCATTCTCGTGTTGAGGATTATCATCCTCAACAATGCTTTAGTACTATTATTACCCGTGCATTGTCCAGTTTGTCGAATTATTATCAGATCACTAGTCACCTGGCTGACGAGGATACCCATACACTGGCAATGAAAGGTAAAACCGCAGAAAAAGAGCTATCTGATTCAGGAGTTGGCGATTGTAAAATACATAAGTTGATGGTGCCAGGCATCGATTCAGATAGATATATTATTATTAAATAGTTAGATCATGCTGACATCGTGCTGTGTATCTATGCAATAATATGATCCCCATTTGACCACGTAGTGTTTGTTGGAATGCCGAAAATAATTGCAGTAGCAAATCAAAAAGGTGGTGTCGGTAAAACGACTACCAGTGTAAACCTTGGCGCTTCCCTTGCCGCAACAAAGCGACGAGTGTTATTAGTCGATTTAGATCCTCAAGGCAATGCCACGATGGGTAGTGGTATTAGTAAAACTGAGCTTAAAACCAGTTCTTATGATGTATTAATGGGTGACAAAGACATAAGTGAGGTCATTGTCCATTCTGAGCATTGTAAATATGATCTATTACCCAGTAATGCAGACCTTACTGGCGCTGAGGTAGCCTTGTTGGAAGAAATTGCACGAGAGGTTCGCCTGAAAAAGGCTTTGGATGTAATAGAAGAAAATTATGATTTTATCTTAATCGATTGCCCCCCCTCGCTCAGTATGTTGACTGTTAACGCCATGGTTGCTGCCGATGCAGTAATTATTCCTATGCAATGTGAATATTACGCCTTGGAAGGATTAACCGCGCTGTTGTCGACTATTGAAAAAATACGTAAATATCTCAATCCCAATTTAAAAGTTGAAGGTTTGTTGCGGACAATGTTTGACCCTCGTAATAATCTTGCTAACCAGGTTTCTGCTCAATTACTTGAGCACTTTGGAGACAAAGTATATCGCACGATAATTCCCAGAAATGTTCGTCTTGCTGAGGCCCCTAGTCATGGTATGCCCATTATTACCTATGATCGTGCATCCCGCGGCGCATTGGCTTATCTCGCACTAGCGGGTGAAATGCTTAACCGAGAAGGAAAAGCAGCATGAAA
>CAUZRI010000179.1:0-4221 GCA_963582285.1 Gammaproteobacteria bacterium
CTTTTTCCATGGATGGCAGGTTCATTAATAATGTTGAGTGCTCTGTGGTTATTAATACGTAGCTTTATTGCACCGGTAGAAAATCTTGTGCAAGAAGGTGAAATCATCGCTAACGGTGATGATCCACGGTCCAGTTTGTTAAAAAGAATGCTGTGGATGGCCAGCGTATACCCATTATGTTATTCATTGGGACTAATTATTGGTCTGATATTATTTACACTGGCATATACAAGTTATCATCGATTGCCCTGGTGGCAACGATTATTGTCTGCATCAATTGTCTTTGTCGTAGTTTATATAGGCTTTTATACACTACTGGGTGTTGCCCTGCCGATCAGCCCTGTGTGGATGCGCGGTTAAGGAACCCTTCCATCCATTTTATTCAGTATTAATCACAGGAGAGTTGTATGTTGTTACATGATGGTCATGGCTATGACCACAATCATACACATGAAAAAGATAAAGAGGCGGTAGCGCAATCTATCTGGCGTCAAGAAACAGTTGAATTAAATACCGCGGGTATAGACGTCGGTAGTTCTACCTCCCATCTTTTATTTGCAAAGATACGTTTGCAGCGTAGTTCACAGGCATTGTCCAGTCGTTTTGTTGTGACAAAACGTGAGGTAATTTACCGCTCTCCTATAATGCTCACACCTTTCATGCTAGATGGAACGATCGATGTTCAAATACTGGAAGATTTTATTCAAGAGGCCTATGCCTATGCCGGTTTTCAACGCAGCGATATAGATAGTGGTGCAGTGATACTTACCGGTGAGGCGATCAAACGAAAGAATGCCAGAAAGATTGCTGATCTATTTGCCGAAGAGGCTGGAAAATTTGTGTGTGCAACTGCAGGACATAAATTAGAGTGTACCCTGGCTGCCCATGGTTCTGGGGCAGTCGCATTATCTAAAGCGAATGATGAGTGCCTGTTACATGTAGATATTGGTGGTGGGACGACTAAACTCGCCCTCATAGATAAGGGACGTGTACTCGGAGTTTGTGCCTTTGCCGTAGGCGGACGGTTATTGGCAATGGATGAGTCAGGTTTGTGGACAAGGGTAGATGAATCTGCTCACCTGGTCGCGAATGAACTTGGTTTGAAAACTGATCATGAGTCTCTGCAAAATTCTGAAGTACGACAAAAGATAGTTCATAGACTGGCCAACGTGTTAGTAGATTTTATACGTGTTGGGCCCACTGACCAGTTAGGGATGGCACTGCAGTTAACCGAGGATCTGGAGAGACCGGTTCAACCTGTAGCACTGACTTTCTCCGGTGGTGTCTCAGAATATTTACTACGTGAGGAGAAAAAGGATTTTGGTGATATCGCCAGGATGTTGGCTGACGAGTTAAAACGACAATTGACCGAAATGAATGATCTGCCCATTCGTGATCCGGGACAAGGTATTCGAGCAACGGTTATCGGTGCTTCACAATTTACTGTGCAGGTAAGTGGCAAAACAATTTATTTATCAGATGACAAGGTGTTGCCAGTACATAATGTACCCGTCGTTCATGTTCCCATGGACCTGTCTGGAGAGATTGATAAAAATTTGGTTACAAAGGCTATCCGAGAGGGGATGCAACGTATGGATCTGGCGCCAGAATCCCATATGGCCATAGCATTTAATTGGGAAGGCGACCCGGAGTATTCCAGGCTCAAGGCCATGGGACAGGGAATTGTTGCGGCAGTAGCCCCCGATGGTAAACGCAATGGTGCATTAATATTAATGATTCATGGTGATATTGGAAATATCTTGGGAAATCTGCTGATCAGGGAGCTGGATTTTCCTGGTAGCCTGCTTTCTGTTGATGGTGTGCAGTTACAGGAACTTGATTTTGTCGATGTTGGAGAATTAATTGATCCACCTGGAGTAGTGCCAATAGTTATAAAGTCATTACTCTTTTCTTGACTGAACTTTTTAACTGCTGTTCAATGTTCTTTAGTATTATTTTTATTGATTTTTAACCAATATTTATCATGAAGTCTTCTAGCTGATGTCAGAAAGTAAATTGTGGCATGTGCCAGAAATTTTAATAATTCAAACTAAATTTTGTGGAGATAATAAAAAATGACAGATCACATGTCACTTGATGATGTTCATAAAAAAATCAAGAAGCTTGAAGAAGAATTAAGGAAAAGTATTATCGGTATGGATGAAACCATGCAGTCTACTTTGATCTGTTTATTTGCAGGAGGACATATTCTGTTAGAAGGTGTACCAGGATTAGGTAAAACGCTTTTTTTTAATACCCTTGCTAGAGCAACCAGCGTTGAGTTTCGTCGTATTTCATTTGCAGCAGATTTATTACCGAAGGATGTGATTGGTATTGAGCATTTTGATACTGAAACAAAAGAAGTAGAACTGCTTGTAAAAGGACCATTGCATACAAATATACTTTTGGCCGATGAATTAAACCGTGCCAGGACCAGTTCGAAAGGATCGGTGCTGGAACCCATGGAAGAGGGGCAGGTTACGACAGAATTGGGGGGGACATACCAGCTGGGTGATATGTTTATGGTTGTTGCAACTCAAAATCCCGTGGAAACCGAAGGTACGTTTGACCTGGGACGAGCGGAAAAAGACCGGTTTCTGATGATGGTGCGCATTGCCTATCCGAAACCTGAAGATGAAATTGAGATATTGTATCGATACGGCGCTGTAAGAGAAAAACCGGTGGTGAACCCGGTTATGACTGAAGAAGATATATTATTAGCGCGTAAAATAATTCTTCAAAAAGTACACGTGGATATGGCTGCAATCACCAAGATTCAAAAGATATTGGATATGACCAGGCCCGAGAGAACCGAGATAGAAGAAGTTAAGAAAATGGTGGAATTGAGTGGTGGAGTGTCCCCTCGTGCCGGACTATCTATTATACATTCAGCAAGAGTATTAGCTGTCCTTCAAGGTGCTGATTTTATAGGACCTGAAAATATTATACCCGTGTTGTTACCTATCCTTAGACACCGTCTCATGCTGAAATTGGGTGAAGTGGAAGAGGAAAAGGTTGAAATTCGATTACAGGAAATAATTGACAGGATCGTCGAGAAGGTATTTTAAATGTGAATCGGAAAGATCTTCTTCAGGATGTCAGCTTAAATCCAGTAAAAATTATACCTGGTAGACGGGTTGTAAGTATGACGCCGGGTGAATGGACCAGTCCGTTTATTGGTAAAGGTTTTGAAACCAGAGGATTCAGGGATTTTGAACTTGGAGATGATCCTCGTGCAGTCCATTTATCTACATCCGTGCGTCGTGGTATTCCTACAGTAGTCGAACGCGTGGCCTTGCGTGATTTGACAATTATGATCATTCTAGATTTGTCCCCATCTATGTTGGTGAGAGATAAATTTGATATGCAGATGATCGCGGCAGCATTACTACTATTTTCAGCCTGGAAGGCAGAAACAACTTTTGGTCTAGCAATTCATGATGGTGAATATATAAGTAGTTTTGGGTGTAGTATCGGTACGCGTCATTTTTATAAGCTCTACAATAAATTGTGGCAAGTATATTCCAGTGAAGGAAGTGATCGTTCAGGCGTAGCTCGCAACATGCACCTACGTCGTTCATTTTCTCAAAATTCAATAATGTTCTTTTGCTCAGATTTTCTTGATAGTGGAGGAGAATTGGTTGATGTTGTTCAATTGTGGAGGCAAACGCATCGTTATGATTTTATCCCGGTAGTGGTTCAAGATGAATTTGAGTTTACTTTTCCTGTTATTAACTCTGGTACATTTTTAGGTTTGAATAATCCAGAAACAGGTGTGAGAAATGAACTTTGGATTTCAAAGAGCGATTCTGAAGAAATTCGAGAGATTAATGAGTCGAGATTTCAAAGTTTAATAGAATTATTTAATAAAAATAATACATTTAGTATTCATATCATAAAAACTGATATTCATGAAGCTGCGATGAATTTTATAAAATTTTTTGAAGAACGAAAAAGAAGAGGGGCAAGGTGATAAGTCCAACAAGAATTGCAGAGGAAAATCCGCGGCTGTTCATTGGTGTTATCGCCTTATTGATAGTTCTTCTAGCAATAGTAGTAGTTCTATCATCCAGATCAGATGTACAGTTAATTGGTGTAGATAATAACAATCAGGTAATACTCGCAGAAGGTTCGTATATCCAGGGTTGGTCGTATATGGATCGCGATAGTGCTCATATTGGAGAGATTGTAAATTTTCAAATTAATATTATTTATAATCCA
>CAUZRI010000180.1:0-4199 GCA_963582285.1 Gammaproteobacteria bacterium
ATAAACTTACTGGAAGATTTTCGTCCTGATCATTTTATTTAAACAAAGAAAATAATAAAAAATTATTAAAGCTATATATAAAACATAATTTTTAAAAATTAATACCTAGATACAGACTGTATTTATCAATTATTAAAACAAATTTGGATAACGCTGATGACTATTACTTATGAAAAACAAGGGCATATTGGAATATTTACAATCGATAACGGCAAGGTAAATGCTCTAACTTTTGCTATGCATGAACAATTATATTTGCATTTAAACGAGTTTCTAAATGACAGTAATATCAAAGTTGGTATCCTGAGAGGAAGTAAAGGCAAATGCTTTAGTGCTGGCGATGATCTAAATGAGGGAGATGCTTATCCAGAAGGCGAGGATATAACAGAAAAGATATTTTCATTGCCTCGTAACAAACCCATCATTGGTGCGATAAACAGTTGGTGTATTGGTGAGGGCTTAATATATGTTGCACTACTTACCGATATACGAGTAGCTGGTAAGGGCGCAAGATTTGGTTTACCAGAAATTGCTTATGCGATGGCAGGAGCAAGTGGTACAGCACGTTTATCCCTTCAGATCCCGAGTATATGGGCAAATTGGATTGCTCTTACAGGAGAGAAGATCACTGCAGATCAGGCACTGCAATATCATTTAATTAATGAGGTAGTTCCAGATGATAAAGTTTTCGGAAGAGCATTAGAGGTTGCGAATATGATTAGCTCGCATCCATTGATTGCGATTCAGACAGAAATGGAATGCCTGCAAAGATGTCCAGAAATGACTTTAAAAGAAGCCACAAGTCTAACGCGTAAGCTATATGACCGTCAGCTAAAGGTATACCATCAAGATCCTGATGCAAAGGCTGGTATAGACCATATAAAAGGTAAATAATCAATGAAGATCGAAGTGGCCACTAAAGAATACTTTGAAGAAAAAAAGTTTATTGAAGAAAATATTGATTTTCCTATAAATATTCAAAAGTTAATTGATCGTGCTGCTGACCTTTACCCTAAATCATTGGCACTTAGTTTTTTTGAGCAAGAGCCGCAACCTAAAACTATTACATATGCTGATTTACGTATTTCAATATATAAGTTAACCGATGGTCTTCAGCAACGAGGTATTAAAAAAGGAACGCATGTTGCTGTAATCCTAAGTAACAGAATAGAATATCCGATAACTTGGTTATCACTTGCCGTAATTGGTGCGGTGATGATTCCAATTAATCCGGCATACACAAGCGCTGAGTTAGACTATGTAATCAATGATTCCGATGCTGAGTTTGTGATTATAGAAGACAAATTCTTAAAGACTCTAGAAGCTATGAGTAAAAAACCAGAAACATTGACTGATGAGTCAATCATTATAGTCACTGATAAAGATACAAAAAATAACTGGCATTCTGTTTTGTCTAATGGAAAGCAAGATACTCAATTTAACAATCGCGTAAATTCTGATGATCTCCTTAATATTCAATATACATCTGGTACCACAGGTTTCCCAAAAGGTTGCATGCAATCACAAAAATTCTGGATAATGGCCGGTTGTGTAGCTGCTCTTCATAACAAGAATATTAAATCAGTACTGGCCGACGCACCTTTTTTTTATTTTGACGATCAATATATGGTTATTATGGGATTATATTCAGGAATGTCTGTCCATGTTTCTGGAGGAATGAGTGTTAGTCGATTTTTAGGCTGGATAGAATCTTTTCAGATCGAATTGGCCTATTTTCCAACACCATTACTTGAAACACCTCCATCACCGCGAGATTCTGCTACATCACTTAAGAAATTTATGGGTTTTGCTCTTGATGCAGAAATGACTCGTCTTGTTGAAGAACGATTTAATGTTTTAACCAGAGATTCTTTCGGGATGACCGAGGTCGGCGTAGGGTTATTAGTGCCAGACACTGTTAACTCTGATGAAGCTCTCGATAGTTGTGGATTACCCGCACCTTTTCGAGAGGTAAAAATTGTTGATGATAACGGAAATGAAGTTAAACCTGGATGTCCAGGTGAACTATGGATGAAAGGTGCAGGTATCATAAGTGGCTACTATAAGAGACCCGAAGCTAATAAAGAAACCTTTATTGATGGATGGTTTAGAACTGGAGACTTATTTGTCGCAGATAAGCTCGGGTATCACACAATAGTCGGTCGTATGAAAGATATGATTCGTCGCTCTTTGGAGAATATCTCTGCTCTGGAAGTTGAGACTGCCATTCGCTCTAAACAAGGTATCGAGGATGTTGCTGCAATAGCGGTTCCTGATAAAAAACGCGATGAAGAGGTAAAAATCTACATTCTGTTGTCGGCAGGCTATAAAACAGAACAGATATCTCCAGCAGAAATTATTATTCATTGTCAGAAGCGACTCGCACCATTTAAGATTCCAAGATATTTTGAATATGTTAAGTCTTTTCCATACACCCCATCTGCAAAGGTTGCTAAAAATCAACTAAAAATAATGAAAACGGATCTGCGTAAAAATAGTTGGGATGAATTAGAGCAATGTTGGCGGTAATAATAAAATGAGGAAAAGAGGCACTAATGACCTGACAGCCATATTAGCAGCAGCTGGAATTATATCGTTGAGTGTTCTTTATTTTAATATTAGTCCTGTTGTTGTTGGCGCGGCGGCAGATAATCGTGGCTTTAGTAATCAGCAACTTGGCATGTTAATGGTCCCTGGTATGAGCATGCAAGCGATTGTCAGTTTATTACTCTGTTTCTGGGTTAGAAGAATCAACTGGAAATTATTGTTACTATTTGGCGGTGTATGTGCATTTGCTGGTTATATCTTTGCCGCATTTACCACCAGTTTTAAAATGTTGCTATTAGCGTCAGGTATTGCTGGTATTGGTGGTGGGTTATTATATTGTATTTCAATGGCCTACCTAGGTAATGCCAAAAACCCAGATCGCGGTTTTGGGTTTTCTCAATTATTTCAGTCTATTTCCATGATGATTGGTCTCTATGCTATACCAATCTGGATATCACCTAACTGGGGCCTTACTGGCGTATTCCTATTTGTTGCATTGGGGATATTGCTCGCCATTACATTAATCACCTATATCCCGAATGACTGGAAGCCAGCTACTAAAATTGAACTACATGATAATAATCAAGCAAATAAAATTATGAGATTAAATCCTGCCATTATGGCAATGGCAGCTTTATTCATCTTTAATCTGGGTTTAAATGGATTTTGGGTATTCTACGAAAGAATCGCGACTAATATCGGTTACACGGCGGAGTTAATCGCAATAACATTATCAACATCAGTTGGAATTGGTACTTTGGGTGCCTTTCTACCTATTCTTGTTTATAACCGAATTAATCGCAATATTATGATTACAGCCATAGGGCTGGTATTTATTTTAGTTATGGTGGGAGTGATTACTATATTCAATGAATCTGTATTTTGGGTGCTATCGATGTTATTCCAAGCGTGTTGGGCAGCTATCCTCGCTTACATGTATGCTTCAATTGCAGCTGAAGATAGAAATGGCAAAATTATCATTCTTATTCCCGCTGTTTACGCATTATCATCAGTGATAGCATCTGCTGCTGCAGGATTTGTTTACAACTATGGTCATGCTGTATTTCTAGGTTACACTGCCAGTATGGTTTTAATATCAATGATGCTCTGGATATCACTTTGGAAGAGATAAGAGGCTAACTTCAACTGGAAAGATGCAAAAATTTATCTTACGAGAACGAATAAGAAATAATGATGTTTAACTATTTAGCCTAATTACTCTAAACCATGTATCTTACATGCTCGATCTTAAGACAACGATCAACAATGCATTGCAGTCCGCCCTGAGAAGCAATAGAGACTCCCTGGGCACTGATCACTCCTAATTGCAGCCACAAATATTTGGCGCCAATCTTAACGCTCTCCTCGGCAATTTGTGGGACAGCGGCTGATACTCTAAAAACATTAACAACATCAACTGGATCAGGGATATCTAATAAACCGGGGTAACATTTCAATCCAAGTATCTCAGGCTCCCGAGGATTGACCGGAATCACCACATAACCTTTTTGTTTTAAATAATTCCCGACCAAATAACTCGCCCTGTGCTCTTTCGAAGACATACCCACCACAGCAATTCTCTTTTTACTTAATGCTGATCTGATCACATCAGGATCTTGCCATTCTGTGAGAGTTGTATCCGTCATTTTTAT
>CAUZRI010000181.1:0-4194 GCA_963582285.1 Gammaproteobacteria bacterium
TTTTCCCTGATCGCGAAGTTCAATCTGGTGACTAATGGACTTGCTTGCTTCCGGTGTGAATTTTGGAGGCGCCTTTTGTGGTAATTCTCTCGGGTTTCCCATTGGTTCCCACACGCCCACAAATGCCTTGGTCTTCTGTGCCACCGGATTAGACATTGAACAGCAATCTGTCTCGGTTGATGACTCTGCCATCAGGTTTGAGTTGCACAAAACACAAAGCACGAAGACGATTGTAATCGCCTCCCAGGAGGGTTTTGGTTTAATGATCATTCTGGGTTGTTTCCGCAGACGGGTCTGCTCATTGTTATGGGCCTTTTTTGGGAGTTAAGTTGTCAGTACCCTCGTCCAAGCGACTCTCCTTCACTCAATGTCGCGCGCACAAATCTTCCGAACGGTTTTTCGTTTCTGGCTGGGTGTATGGTGATGATTGCCTTGTCACCGGTTTTGAATGTCTTCTTCGACCAGCCCTTTCTTGAAAGGTTAAGTGGATTGCTGGCTTCGACTCCCCATTCGACTTCGTTTCCATCATCGTCCAAAACCAGGATACGAATCCAGACATGCGGATTGGCCCATTCCATGACGCTGATTGTACCTTCAAGCACCAGTTCCTTGGAGCTGTCAAACTGTGAAACCGAATGGTGTGCCAAAGCTGAGCCGGACAGAAATGCCGCAAACAGAACCAAAGAACATCTCATCGGAGATAAAAATCGCAGCCGTCTTTTTTTACTGACAATCTGATTGCCAGAAATGGTTGGGGATTTTCTGCCGACCTTTTCCTCGAAGCTCAGCAAATAATTCAACAGTTTTGTAGACACGTTTGCTCCTTATAAAAATAAACAAGTTTGCCGCAACTTCGGCTTTCTAGCGCCTTTACTGGCCGATCACAAATTTTTTGCCTGACGAACCTGAAAATTAGTGATTACGTTCAATGATGTATATCATTATTGTAAGTCGTCAAATGATCTGGGACACAAAGGTCTAAAAGTTAAGATAGACTCTCATCTATTATAGTCTTGTTTCATTTATTCACAAATAGAAAAACTAAAGGGGTTAGATATGAAACGGTATGGATTACTAGGTGCGTTAGTAGGATTCGTAATCGCAGTATTGGGCTTTACCCAAATACCCGCGGTTGCACAGGAAGCTGATAGCTCGGAACAACAAGTTAATGAGCCTCCAGCACCAGAGCAGGGAGCTTGGAGGAGAGGAATCCCGGAGCATTTTGATCCGAGACCTCTAGGAGATCCGTGGGTGACCTTCGGTGCTACTGGGATCCAGTTACCAGAGGAATCAGCCTGGGAAATTACGGTAATGCCGTATGGGCATGGGGATCTTGCCGTGGTTAAGCACAACCGGATTACCGGGCAGACATTAATCCTGAACTGTCGCAGTACTTGCGGTAATAATGAGCAATGGCACGATTATCCGGTGGATGAATAGCGTTAAGGCTTAGGTAAACCTTCATAGAGAAGGGCGCTAACCAGATGAGGTGCTACGGGTTAAGCCCCCGTAAGCGGGCCTACTCATTCAGGAGAAACGTCGTACACCATGTCTGAGCAGTTTCCTATTAGTAGCAAGAGGGATTAATTTCCTCGCAAAAAAAGGGGGGGTGCTCCTCTGGCACGACTACTAATTCTCCTCAAAGAGAAACGTATAACAATTTGAGAACTAAAAAAGATCGCCTCTGAAATCGGTAGACCCACCATTATTAAAGCTCTGAATAAGAAAGCAGCAATAGAGCAGAAAATTTAGCTCATTGTCTGAGCAGTTTCCTATTAGTAATGATTATTTCTCTTTACCACCTCTAACTAGGGTAGAGATTGTCCACAATAATAAGGTGCGTCTCCTCTCTGATTTGTAATACTCAAGGTAGTCAAAATGGAGGTAAATATAGATTCATGTAATCGTTTACACGGTAAATCTTTATGGGAAATCGCTGTTCCGGTGTTATTGCCCCGTTGTTTATGGACACCAGCGTCTTTTCAAGATCGTATAATGCTGTAGTAGGCAGGGAGGGGGATGGATGTTCGGGAACCGAATGGGCACCGTACAAAGTCTCATCGCCATTAATCTTTTCTTTAAGCAAACGCGCACTAGCTAGGTAATCGCTTATGTTAGAAGTCGGCGCGAACGCTACTAACCAGCCAGGGTAGATAAAATCACCCGTGAACAGGAGTTTCCGCTCGGGTTCGTGAATCGCGACGGAAGCAGCTTCGTGACCGGGAATAGAATAAACGTTTAGTACTCTGTTACCGATATCAATTTGTTGGTTTGGTTGCCACCATTCTGTTATCGCAAAAGCAGGAATTATTCGAGTGGTAAAACCTCTAATAAAGCTTGGTTGAAAAAAACCTTTTTCTACTTCACGAGTAATCGGTTCAACATTGAGCCATGCAACCTGTTTAAATAGATTATTATTACCAATATGATCATAATGTGGATGTGATGATATAACTGTCACCGGCAATTGTGTGAGAGTTTCAACAATGGGCTTGATGTTTTGAACACCGGGACCGGTATCGAACAAAATTGCCCTTTCATCTCCAAGCAGAAGATAGTTGTAATTTCTTTGCCAGTAACGTGGTTCACCAATTGCAAAAGTCAGTTCATCAATTCGGGTTACGGTGTACCAGTCGTCAAACCAGTCTTCACCTTCTGCCAGGACAACTTCGTCCTTATCAATATCACGCGTAATAACATAACCAAGAGAGACGATGACTAGGCAGAGCAGGCAAAAAGACGAACCTATAAATATCAAAGACTTTTTGAGCATAATTTATATTTCTGTGGAACCATTTTTTGCTGGGTTATAAAGAGAAGTCTATATCGCATGCCCAGCGTGCTTCAGCACACCGCCCGAACGGGTATAGACTGCTATGTGAAGTTCTAGATTGCATCGTTAATTCTCTCCAAGGCCAAGCATCATAGAACCTTTATATACCTCTTTTCAGTTCATTTTTTTACTTGTTCCCATTACATTACTTCTATTACCATCAGCCTTCAGTATCCAATATCGGACTCTACTATCATCCAGCCATTCATACTCGAAATTGATCTGTTTATTAGCGAAATTAACACTGTTTGAATATTCGACATCCAGTACCAGGCGTCGGCCCGGCATTATTTGATAACGCCCCCATCCAACGACCGGGTTAGGTTCGCTTTTTTTAGAATCAGCAGTGTCTGAATCATCCATTCTGTAAAAAGTCATAATCCCTTTACTAAAGGTAATCATGCCATCGACATGTTCATACTGATGGATGCCGGAAATTTTTCTCTCTTCCGTGGTCATACAGCCAGTGAGAATCACGGCACTGACTATAAGAAAGTAGAGCGCGCCATATCTACAGACTAACTGCGATGACCCATTGCTATTTCTGCTCATATACCACTCCACCTTCAAAAACTGTCATCAGCACTTCTGTATCTCTGATTTTGTCGACGGGTACCTGAAACAGGTTCTGGTTTAGCACCGCAAAATCCGCAGACTTCCCTGGTGTGATAGAGCCAAATTCATCTTCCTTTCCCACGGATATAGCCCCATTTATGGTCATCATATGCAAGGCCGTCTCTAGATCGACAGCTTCATCGCCATGCTGAAGCATGCCTTGCAGGGCGGGAAACAAATTGGGCTGTTTATCTACAAGCCAGTCGGTACCTATAACGACCATAATGTCGTGATCTGCGAGGGTCCTGAACTGCCAGGCGGGGACATGTTCATTCATGGGAGGATTAAAATGCCAGACTGCCGGAGAAAGTTCCGGGACGACACCTAAAGGACCGATCCTGTCGACATCAGCTGGATGTATAAAATGTGCATGCGCAATATCGTGCAGGCGTGTCATACCGTTTTTCTTCCGTGCGGCTTCAATCGCATCAAGTGCTGCGCGAAAGGAACCAGTGCCGGCAGCGTGCAGCTTTATTTTCAATCCCCGGGAATCCAGGTCAACGACGAGCCGTTCAAGTTCGTCTTGTTCAAATAACATGTGTGTTTGATCGATCTCATTAGTACTGGGATCGATCATTGAATGCGTGGAATTTGGTGGCAACGGCGCACCATCAAGCATAAGCTTTGCATTATTAACATCGATATGTGCTGTGGCAAAGTCATTACGCTCGCTTATCAGCTGCGCGTTTTCTTCCTCACTCCCACGTAACGAGTTGCCCGCCAGTAAGTAGGCAAAAACGCGTAGA
>CAUZRI010000182.1:0-4178 GCA_963582285.1 Gammaproteobacteria bacterium
CAGAGACTATGGTATTCAGGGCCGATGTTCAGACATGAACGTCCTCAGAAAGGCCGACTACGACAATTTCATCAATTCGGCGTAGAGGCATTTGGTTTAGCTGGACCAGATATCGATGCAGAAATCATAATCATCTGTGCGAGGATATGGAAGAAGCTGAAGCTAAATAATATCAAACTTGAAATTAATACATTAGGAAGTTCTGAAGCCAGAATTTACTACCGTAATCAACTGGTAGAATATTTTAGTGACCACAAAAATCAGCTCGACGAAGATAGTCTCAACCGCCTGGAAAAGAATCCTTTAAGAATTCTAGATAGCAAAAACCCGGATTTAAAAAACTTGATTAGCCTTGCACCGAGCATGTCAGATTCTTTAGATCAAGAATCTGAGGAGCATTTCGATATTTTGAAACAACTTCTGGAATCAGCGAACATCGATTATGAAATTAATACCAGACTGGTACGAGGCCTAGATTACTATAACAGAACGGTATTTGAATGGATTACCAGTGAGTTAGGGGCCCAGGGTACCGTTTGTGGTGGTGGAAGATATGATGGGATGGTTGAACATTTCGGCGGGCCCCCGACACATGCAATAGGTTTTGGCATGGGAATTGAACGTCTGGTAAGTCTTATTGAAAATGAGCAAAATCCGAACGAGGTAGTAAAAAAAGCAGATATCTATTTTGTTATTGCTGGTGAGGCCGCAAAAAGTAGCGCCATATCACTGGCTGAAAAATTGAGAGATGAACTTCCTCAAATACGATTAATAATGCACTGTGGTGGTGGAAGCTTTAAAAGTCAGTTCAAAAAGGCGGATAAATCCGGTGCTCAAATTGCATTAATTTTGGGTGAGTCTGAGCTTGAGAATCAAAAAATAGGCGTAAAACACCTGCGTGAGGAAAATAATCAACAGGAAGTATCCTGGCCAGATCTTGCAAATATGGTTCGTCAGCTTTTAGACATATAGGCTGTCATTCATACAATCCAGGGTTATAATGCCCCTCGTTTTGACATTCCCCTATTAATGAGGCTCTGAATATAACAGGAGACAGAGGTTGGACGTTTACAACACAGAAGATGAACAGGTCGAAGCCATTAAAAAATGGCTTAAAGATAATGGTAAATCAGCAATTTTTGGAATAGTACTGGGTTTTAGTGCTATTTTTGGCTGGCGTGCCTGGCAATCACATGAAGTTGAACAAGCAGAAACCGCATCCGAAATTTATCAAAGCACACTTGTTGCCATGAATCAGGATAATCAGCAACAAGCTATAGATTCAGCAAGCAGTTTAATTAATGATTACGGCAATACCGGTTATGCGGTGCTTGCCAGATTATTAATGGCTTATATCGAAACTCAGAAAAGTAATTACAGTGCTGCAGAAGAACATCTAACGCTTGCACTTGATGCGACTGATAATGAAACTTTAAAACATGAAATCAATCTAAGACTTGCGAGAGTATATACAGAAAATAAAAAATTTGACCTGGCTCTGAATATACTCAACGAAGGTGAATCGGGAAATTTCAGCACCCAATATAATGAACTTAAGGGCGATATTTATGTTCTGCAAGGTAACAATAATGATGCAAAATTGGCATATCAACAAGCAATTACAGAATCTGAATCTGCAGCATTGGATACAGGCTTATTAAACATTAAACTTAATTCAGTAGATTAAATCTGAACAATGATATTTCGTATACTTATAGTACTTATTTTCATTCCCTTATCCGGTTGCACATACCTTAATTCTTTGATGGGCGAAGATGAAGAAATATTTGATCCACCAGCAGAGTTAACCGAATTTGAATCAAGTGTAGAAGTTTCTGAACTATGGGACAGGAATACTGGAAAAGGAACAGATAATCAATATCTCATGCTTCAACCAGCTATCGCTGATGACAAGATTTTTATAGCTGATACTAACCGAAAGTTAATTGCCATGAATGCATCAAATGGCAGGATTGAGTGGACCTATACTCTTACACTTGGAGGCGGTTTCTTTAGTAAGAGTGATAAGGTTTTTATCACTGGTGGTCCAGGACTGGGAGAAAATTCTGTACTGATCGGTACAAGTAAAGGTGATGTCATTTCATTAGATCCTGAATCAGGTGAAGAGCAATGGCGTTCAAAAGTATCTAGTGAAATTCTATCTGCGCCACAAAAAGATAGAAATATTGTCATTATCAGGACTTTGGATGGAAGATTATTTGGCCTCAATGGCAATAATGGCAGAAGGATATGGACCTATGATAAATCTGTACCTACCTTGAGTTTACGTGGTACTAGTACGCCTGTTATAGATCAAGGTGTGATTATAAATGGATTTGATGGCGGTGGGCTTATCGCACTGGATTTAAGTTCTGGTAGCTTGATTTGGGAATCGAGTATTGCTACGCCTCGCGGCCGTTCAGATCTGGAAAGACTTGTTGATATCGATTCGACCCCGGTAATATCTGGCCCCATGGTCTACTCTGCGACCTACCAGGGGCAACTAGCTGCATTGGCTCTGGATACAGGTCGAATCTTATGGAATAGAGATATTTCTTCCCATGCAGGTTTCTCGGTAGATGAAGATTATCTATATATTACAGATGATAAAAGTAATATTTGGGCTTATGATCGTTTTAACGGTGGCTCTGCATGGAAGCAAGACATCCTGCTCAATCGACAACTTACGGCGCCCGCTGTTATCGGAAATTACCTGGTAGTTGGTGATTTTGAAGGCTATCTACACTGGATGGATAAGGTAACCGGAGCACTAGTCGCCAGGCAACGAATATCAAAAAACAGAATTATCGTCGCACCCGTTATTTCAGGAGACACTGTTTACGCATTTTCAACGAATGGTCAACTTGCAGCTTTGTCTTATAAGTAAATATACAAAAGCTAATCAACCTTATCTTTCTAGATTCATGAGCCATGATCCCTGTTATTGCAATTGTTGGTCGTCCCAACACTGGAAAGTCTACTCTCTTTAATCGACTTACTGGCACGCAAGATGCTTTGGTTGCAGATCAACCTGGCGTAACGCGGGATCGAAATTACGGCTTCTCCGAGCACCAACAAAAACGATATATCCTAATAGATACCGGTGGATTGAATGATATTGAGTCAGATGATAAATCTATTGCTGACCTCGTATCTGGGCAATCCAGACTGGCAATTGAGGAATCAGATCTGGTTTTCTGGGTCGTTGATGGACGGGATGGATTAACTACATCTGATGAATTACTGGCACGGCAACTCAGACCTTTATCTTCCAGGTTAATCCTTCTTGTAAATAAAACAGAAGGCATGGATAGCGATATAGTGTGTGCAGATTTTCATGCCCTGGGAATTGGAACACCCTACGCTGTCTCTGCTCAACGAGGATATGGTCTAGATAAGGTCCTCAATATTGCGTTTGAAAATCTACCTGATATTGAACAAGAACCTGAACCCGAAAGAACAGGTTTGCGAATCACTGTTGCAGGCCGGCCTAATGTTGGAAAATCAACATTGATTAACAGGATATTAGGCGAGGAACGTCTATTAACTTTCGATAAGCCAGGGACGACTCGTGACAGCATCGTCATTCCTTTTGAACGTCAAGCCAAGCAATACGAACTGGTTGATACTGCAGGGGTACGCAGAAACGCCAAACTGAAAGATAAACTTGAAAAGTTCAGCGTCATTAAAACTATAAAAGCCATTGATTCTACTGACATCGTAATAATTGTTATTGATGCCAGTGAGGCATTAACCGATCAGGACATGCACTTACTTGGTTTAACATATGATAGTGGTAAGCCACTTATCGTTGCTGCAAATAAATGGGATTTTCTTGAAAAATCTCAAAAAGAAAAGATACGTAATCAACTGGATCGTAAACTCGGGTTTGTTGATTATGCCACTGTACATTATATCTCTGCCTTACATGGCAGCGGTGTGGGTAAAATATTTACCACAGTAGATAAGATCGGACGAGTCATCTCAAATAAAGTAAAACCATCGAAACTTACAGAAATTTTAGCTGATGCTATAAGCGAGCATGCACCGCCAATGATAGGAGGGAGGAGAATTAAACTAAGATATGCACATTTAGGCGGGCATAATCCATTCAGAATTATTATTCACGGCAGTCAGACTAACAAAGTACCTGCGATGTATAGCCGCTATCTATCCAA
>CAUZRI010000183.1:0-4163 GCA_963582285.1 Gammaproteobacteria bacterium
CTTCATATTAAACAATCTTAAATAGAATTAAAGTTCATTTTATGCATTTATCGAAGTAGTAGGCGATAGATTAATACAGTTTGACTAGCTTATCTTTTCGTCAGGTTATATTCTTAATGCATTTTTACGAGCATAGAATTATGGTTAATCGTCGACGAGGGATTTATTTACTTCCAAACCTGCTTACGACTTCCGCATTATTTGCAGGATTTTATTCAATAATTGCTGCGATAAATGGCCGTTTTGAAGCAGCGGCTATAGCAATATTCGTGGCTATGATATTGGATGGTATGGATGGTCGTATAGCACGCTTGACAAATACCCAGTCAGATTTTGGTGTACAGTATGATAGTTTATCTGACCTGATTTCATTTGGTCTCGCTCCGGCACTGTTAATCTATCAATGGTCTTTATTTAATCTCGGTAAGTTGGGGTGGTCCGCGGCATTTATATATACAGCAGCAGCGGCATTACGATTGGCAAGGTTTAACACACAGGCAGGGATTGAAGACAAACGTTACTTTCAGGGTCTTGCCAGTCCTCCTGCAGCGGCTCTGATTGCAGGTATGGTTTGGCTAGGCGATAGTTTTGGTTTATCAGATGAGAGATTTGCCGTCATAGTTACGTTGCCTATTACTGTTATTACAGGAATTTTGATGGTAAGTAATGTTCGTTATCATAGTTTTAAGCAAATAGATTTAAAAAGTCGAATCCCGTTTTTTACTGTATTGATTGTTGTATTAATATTTTTCCTCTTATCAAGTAATCCACCATTTGTACTGACCACGGCTGCATTTTGTTATGCTTGTTCTGGCCCATTATTTACTCTAATTATGCTACGAAAACATCGGGCTTCCAGGAAACAGAGTGAACCGGGGACGGAAATTGATGATTAATTACTTGGAAATATTAGATTCAAGAGTTATAGTTCGAAAATGTATATAGTTATCAACAATCCCTCAGTTTGTATCTCTAAGTCGCCGTTAACTAACGTTGGTTACAGTCGTCTGCTCCTGCCCTGCTTGGGCAAATAATTCTTATATAAATCCGTTTTTTCTTTTTTTTTGCAGATAGTTGTCGCCAAGCGACAGTGATTCGGTTTATGTTATTGTTATTCGGAGCTAAGACATGAAAAACAAATTAATCATTTTTGATACAACTTTACGCGATGGTGAGCAAAGTCCCGGGGCATCTATGACCCGTGATGAAAAGGTGCGCATAGCTAAGGCACTGGAAAAAATGCGTGTTGATATCATTGAAGCGGGGTTTCCAATTGCGAGTCCAGGTGACTTTGCTGCAGTTAAGGCAGTTGCTGAGATAATAAATGAAAGTGTAGTGTGTGGATTAGCCCGTACCAATGATGCCGACATTGATGCGGCGGGTGCGGCATTAAAACCAGCCAGAGCTGCTCGAATTCATACATTTATTGCAACGTCAAAAATTCATATGCAACATAAATTACGTATGAGTCCTGATGAAGTAATAGATGCAGCTGTTCGCGCGGTACTACGTGCCAGAAAATATACAGATAATATTGAATTTTCCCCAGAAGATGCAGGTCGTTCTGAGCTCGATTTTCTTTGTCGAGTAATTGAGTCAGTAATAAATGCAGGTGCAACTACAATAAATGTTCCAGATACAGTGGGATATAGCATGCCTTACCAATTTGGCGAGACTATCAGGCAGATTATTGAAATGGTTCCAAATTCAGATAAGGCTGTATTTTCAGTTCATTGTCATAATGATCTTGGTTTAGCTGTCTCTAACTCATTATCTGCGGTATTAAATGGTGCCAGGCAGGTTGAATGTACAATTAATGGTTTGGGTGAACGGGCAGGGAATGCTGCATTAGAAGAAATAGTTATGGCAGTGCGCACCCGGCAGGATGTCTTTACTTGTGATACAAATCTTGATTCCACTGAGATTCTAAACTGTTCTAAATTGGTGTCGAATATTACTGGATTTCCTGTTCAGCCAAACAAAGCTATAGTAGGTGCAAATGCATTTGCTCATGAATCAGGGATACATCAGGATGGTGTAATAAAAAACCGGGACACCTATGAAATTATGAGGGCCCAGGATGTAGGCTGGAATACAAATCGGTTAATACTGGGTAAGCATTCAGGAAGAAATGCCTTTAAAACAAGGTTGAAAGAATTAGGTTTTGAATTTTCTAGCGAGGAGGATCTTAATGATACTTTTACTCGTTTCAAGGAGCTTGCGGATAAAAAACACGAAATTTTTGATGAAGATCTACAAGCTTTGGTCACAGACAGTTTGCAGAATTCTAATTACGAACATATAAAATTTGTTTCTTTAAAAGTTTTTATTGAAACAGGTGAAGTACCTAATGCTGAAATTGTTATCTCTATTGATGGTAATGAACATACAAGTCGAGAATCAGGTGATGGTCCGGTGGATGCTGTCTTCAAGGCTATTGAATCTATCGTGAATAGTGGCTGTGAATTACAATTATATTCTGTTAATAGTATTACTGGTGGTACGGATTCACAGGGAGAGGTGACAGTTCGTGTAAGTAAGGATAGTCGGATTGTCAATGGACGAGGCGCTGATACCGATATAATTGCTGCGTCAGCTAAGGCATACATTAATGGCATAAATCGTGTTTTAGCAAAGACTGAAAGAGCACATCCGCAAATATGAATTTATCTATCAGGCAACAAAAATATCTAAAGTTGATGAATATAGATATTTGGAGAAACCGAGAACCGCGTTCCGATGAGATATTGTCAGGTAAAATTGATGAAGATCAACTCCATTCTCTTTCGAATGAAGAATTGGATGAGTGGGATAATCTAAAAAAGCAGGTATCAGTTTGTAATAAATGTGTCTTACATCAAAGTAGAAACCAGACTGTATTTGGTAGTGGTTCTGACACAGCAGACTGGATGTTAATAGGCGAAGCCCCTGGCGCAGAAGAAGATAGAACAGGGAAACCTTTCGTTGGTAGGGCAGGAATATTATTAACCTCTATGTTGAATGCAATCGGATTGGAGCGAGAAAAAGTTTTTATAGCAAATATATTAAAGTGCCGGCCTCCAAATAATCGAGACCCGGCAGCTAATGAGGTTGCCAGTTGTGGAGATTATCTGCGCAAACAAATTTTACATATTAAGCCAAAAATAATTTTGGCCGTGGGAAGAATTGCCGCCCAGAATTTATTAGACACAGATGTGCCTATTGGCAAATTGCGAGGTAAAGTATATGAATACGGTGATTTGGGAATTCCTTTGCTAGTAACATATCATCCTGCCTATCTATTGAGGTCTCCACGTGAAAAACGAAAATCCTGGGAGGATTTAAACGCAGCATTGAAGCTATACAATAAGTTAAGCCAATGAGTGCAGTAATTAAACCTGAACTAATCACTGTTCGGCCAATGACCGAAGAGGATCTAGAAGGAATTCTGCTTATTGAAAATATTGTCTATGATTTTCCATGGACTAAAACAATATTTAATGATTGTCTGCGAGTTGGATATTGTTGCTGGGTCTTATTAGATAATGAAAATGAAATCGATGCCTACGGGATTATGTCTGTTGCTGCAGGAGAGTGCCATATCCTAAATTTATGTGTGCATCCGCAAGCACAGGGCAATGGATTAGGTAAAAAATTATTAACTAAATTATTGTTAGTGGCTAGAAAACACCATGCAGATACGGCATTTTTAGAAGTTCGACCATCAAATAAAATTGCAATTACACTTTATTCAAATTCAGGATTTAATGAGGTTGGTATGAGAAGAAATTACTATCCGGCCAAACATGGTCGTGAAGATGCAATAATAATGGCTGCAATAATTAACGATAAAATATTAACGATACTATGACAATAAATGATAAACAATTCTATGAGCTGGAATCTACAGTTGGTAATACACCTCTAGTTAGACTGAAAAGAATAGGAAGTGAGTCTGGTAATGTACTTTTAGCTAAACTGGAGGGCAATAACCCTGCTGGTTCAGTCAAGGATCGTCCTGCGTTGAGTATGATTAAGTTTGCTGAACAAAGAGGTGACATACAACCAGGCGATACTCTTATAGAAGCAACTAGTGGTAATACGGGGATTGCACTAGCAATGGTAGCTGCCATAAAAGGTTACAGAATGATACTGATCATGCCTGACCATATGAGTCTTGAGAG
>CAUZRI010000184.1:0-4116 GCA_963582285.1 Gammaproteobacteria bacterium
GTAATTGGTACTCAAGATGTTGCTCCATCTGGTAATGACAAGACATCACTAGCCATGTCATCCAGGAATCGCCCCGGTGCAATACATGAGTTATTATCGCCTCTTGCAAAGCATGGTGTAAGTATGAGTCATTTAGAGTCCCGCCCTTCCCGTTCCGATCTATGGGAATATGTTTTTTTTGCAGATATTAGAGGTCATCAGCAAGATGAAAAAATCTCAAAAGCACTAGACGAAATACGGGAAAAAGCAATCTTCCTGAAGGTATTAGGGTCCTACCCTTCGGCGTAACTATATTTTATATGTCAGATAGAAACGTAACTTTGTTATTTTTTTAGTATCTGACTTTCATCTCTTAATGGTACCAGCTCTATGAATCTGTGTGATCTCTCCCCTGAATATATACATTCTATTGCACCCTATCTACCGGGAAAGCCTATTTCCGAGCTGGCACGAGAAATAGGACTTGATGAATCTTCCATTATAAAACTTGCATCGAATGAAAACCCGCTTGGGACTAGCCCCCTAGCACTTGAAGCAATGGAAAAAGCGCTGAATGAAGTGATGCGTTACCCAGATGGCAATGGCTTTGAATTAAAAAATGCATTATCTGAAAAATATGTTGTAAATAGTGACCAGATCATACTCGGAAATGGATCAAATGATGTGCTAGAGTTGGCCGCCCGAGTATTTCTGAAACCCGGAACTTCCGCAGTTTTTTCTCAGCATGCTTTTGCCGTTTATCCTCTTGTGACCCAAGCCACAGGCGCGACTGGAATAGTAGTTCCTGCTAAAAATTATGGTCACGATATTGATGCAATGCTGGATGCTATAACTCCTGATACACGTATAGTATTTATTGCTAACCCTAATAATCCAACTGGCACATTCTTACCCGCACCAGATGTCCTAAAATTTTTAGAGCATGTTCCACGGGATGTACTAGTAATATTGGATGAGGCTTACAATGAATATCTTCCTGATACATCAAGAGTTGACACTATTAAGTGGTTAGATGTTTTTCCAAATCTGCTTATTACCCGTACTTTTTCTAAAATTTATGGCATGGCGGGTATCCGTATCGGATTCGGACTTGCACATGCTCAGCTCTCCGGGCTAATGAATCGGATACGCCAACCATTTAATGTTAATAGTATCGGGCTCTCTGGAGCTTTAGCGGCAATAAAGGACACAGAATTTGTTAAACGTTCCTATGCTCTTAATCAGGCAGGAATGCTTCAGATAACCACTGGTCTGCGCCAGCTTGGCTTTACCTATATTCCGTCCTATGGAAATTACCTAAGTTTCAGAGTGGAAAATGGCAAAACTGCTGCTGTCTATCAGTACCTCTTACAGAGAGGAGTTATCGTGCGCCCAATTGGTATTTATGAAATGCCAGAATTTCTACGTGTTACTGTCGGCCTTGAATCTGAAAATAATAAATTTTTACAATTACTTGAAAGTGCAGTTAAAGAGAGTTAGTTCTATCTCCAGAATAACATCTTTAATATAATTAGGTGTCTGATAGCGTCTGAGATATAAGTCTTTATCAGGCTAATACGGGAATAAATACATTCAAAATATGAAAGATACTATGCTCAATAAATTGGTAATTATTGGTGTCGGATTAATCGGCGGTTCATTTGCACTTTCACTACGTAAAGCAGGACTGGTAAAGCACATTACTGGCTTAGGTCGAAGTAAAGAAAATCTGCAACAGGCACTGGAACTTGGGATTATAGACGAGATCTCAGATAATTATTCACAGGCTCTGGAAAAAGCAGATCTTGTATTACTTGCCGTGCCGGTTGGACAAACTGCCGAAATTCTTAAGAAAATTAATCCCTACCTAGAGCCTCAGACAATCATTTCTGATGTGGGGAGCACGAAACAGGATGTGATCGCAGCTGCCCGCTCTTCAATACCAGAGCATTTTAAAAATTTTGTACCGGCCCATCCAATTGCTGGAGCAGAATTCAGCGGATCTAGTGCCGCAAATGCTAATTTATTTAAGGATAAAAATTTAATTCTGACCCCGTCAGATGAAACCAATATTAATTCAATAGAAAGCATACAAAAACTATGGCAGGCGTGTGGTGCACATACCTCATTAATGCCACCATATCAGCACGATGAAATGCTTGCTATGACAAGTCACCTCCCTCATATCCTAGCATTCACATTTATGAATCATATGCTTTCAAACAGTACTGAAAAAAATGAAGATACACTACTTAATTTTGCTGGTAGCGGGTTTCGCGATTTTACTCGCATTGCAAGTAGTTCTCCTGAAATGTGGAAAGATATTTGCCTTGCAAATCGCAGGCTATTACTGCAACAAATCAGGATCTATCAGAACGAATTAGCACGTATGAATGAAATACTGGAAGATGGTGACGGAGCGGCACTGGAAAAGTTTTTTTTGAATGCTCAAATAACTCGTGGGAAATTCCTGAAAAATAAACACTAATTTAACCTTGTGGCCTTTTTTTGGAAAGGAATTATCTAGCCCCCTGCCCCTCCTTCAAATAGCAATGGATAAGAAAGCTATATACTCGATCCAAAATTTCGTTAAATATGCAATGCTCTCTTGTCCACAGCTAACGCCGCCTCATGTAAAACTTCAGACAAAGAAGGATGAGCGTGAACAATGCTGGCCAGATCTTCGCTGCTAGCAGAAAATTCAATTGCTACTACTGCCTCAGAAATCATCTCTGAAACATAGGGACCGATCATGTGCACACCAAGAATTCGATCCGTATCCGCATCCGCAAGGATTTTAATAAATCCATTAGTTTCACCTAGTGCACGTGCACGTCCATTTGCCATAAATGGGAACTGCCCTGCTTTGTATTTAACTCCAGATGCTTTCAATTCCTGCTCTGTTTTACCTACCCAGGCAATCTCCGGCGATGTATAAATTACCCAGGGTATGGCATCCAGATCCACTGCCGGAAGCTCTTTTGCCTGATCTGCTATCTTCCCGGCAATTTCCTCTGCCACTGCCACACCTTCCTCTGAAGCTTTGTGTGCCAGCATTGGCCCTCGGACAACATCACCTACAGCGTATACATTTAATAAGTTAGTGCGACAGTGAGCATCAACCTGAATTCGGCCACCATCATCAATTTGTAAGCCAATGGAATCTGCGCCTAGATTAGCAGAATTCGGAACCCTGCCAACCGATACAATCAGTTTATCCACTTCTAGCTTCTGTTCTTTATTCTCGGAATCAAGATATTCCACCATGACTATATTTTCAGTGGGTTTAATCTCAGTAATGTTAATCCCTGTCTGTATCACTAATCCTAACTCTCTGGTAAATATCTTTTTTGCTTCTTTTGCTACCTGTTCATCAACAGCTGAAAGAAACTCTGGCATTGCTTCAAGAATAGTTACTTCTGATCCGAGTCTCCGCCAGACACTAGCCATTTCCAGACCAATAACACCTGCACCAATTATTCCTAACCTTTTAGGTGCTTCGGCCAGTGCCAGCGCCCCTTCATTATCAAGAACACATTTATTATCGATTAATAGGGATGGTAATTGACGTGGCGTCGAACCAGTTGCAATAATGACGTATTTCGCTTCAACCGTTTCTTCTTTATCACCACTCTGAATATTAACTCTCCAGTTTCCCTCGGAATTTTTCTCTTTAACAAGCCTTCCTCGTCCATGTATTGAGGTGACTTTATTCTTTTTAAACAGCATAGCGATACCACGAGTAAACGCCTCAACAATTTTTTCCTTGCGGGAAATCATTACAGGGATATCAACTGACAAACCTTCCACTGTAATTCCATGAGCAGAATATTTATGCGCAACTCGCTCATAATTCTCTGAAGATTCCAGTAAGGCTTTGGAAGGAATACAACCTACGTTCAAACAGGTACCGCCAAGGCTTGCCTTCCCCTTTGAATTTTTCCACTCATCAATACATGCCACTTTGAGCCCTAACTGGGCACAACGGATTGCAGCCACATAACCTCCGGGACCTGCTCCAATCACAACCACATCAAAAGTTTGAGTCATTTTATAGTCTTATAAGTTAATGTTTAATATTGAAAATATATCTCAGATAGTTGTTTTTTAACAAAAAATAATACAGGATTAATCTTC
>CAUZRI010000185.1:0-4087 GCA_963582285.1 Gammaproteobacteria bacterium
CACCGGATATTGAAATCTTTTCCGGAGTTGAAGGTCTGACCAATGTAGCCAGCCATATTGATACAGATTATGTAATGGCTGCAATAGTCGGTGCTGCAGGTTTGTTACCTACGCTTGCTGCTGCACACGCAGGTAAGAGAGTGCTATTAGCCAATAAAGAATCACTAGTAATGTCAGGAAAGCTTTTTATGGATGCAGTTCATCAAAATGGTGCTGAATTATTACCGATAGATAGCGAACATAACGCTTTGTTTCAGTGTATGCCATCTGACTTCCATAATGGTCTGGATCAAATTGGCGTTACCAGAATATTAATTACCGCATCGGGAGGACCATTTCGAGAAACTGCGCTACATGAATTGGAGCAGGTTACACCGAAACAGGCTTGTGACCATCCAAATTGGGATATGGGTAAAAAGATTTCAGTTGATTCAGCAACTATGATGAATAAAGGTCTTGAAGTTATAGAAGCATGCTGGTTATATAAAGCTATTCCTGATCAAATACAGGTAGTCATTCACCCTCAAAGTGTGATTCATTCTCTTGTTGAATACGAAGATGGTTCGGTTTTGGCGCAATTAGGCAATCCAGATATGCGCACACCAATCGCACATGCATTGGCTTGGCCTGAACGGATAACATCAGGCGTAAAACCACTTAACCTGTTTGATGTTGCCAGGCTTGATTTTGAAAATGTTGATGTTGAACGATTTCCTTGTTTAGGTCTTGCTGCTGAAGCAATGTCAGTTGGCGGTACCTCAACAACAATATTAAATGCAGCAAATGAAGTTGCGGTATCTGAATTTCTAGAGGGTAGGATTAAATTTACAGATATTGCTGATGTTGTCGAACAGTCACTTAGTAATATTGATTCAGTCAATGCAGATACTATTGATGTCATACTTGAGTCAGACCATCAAACAAGAGAATATTCTAGAAAAATTATTGGAGAATTAGCAGTGTGATCGATTTCATTCAATCAATTATTGCTTTTATACTAGCCTTAGGTATTTTAATAACATTTCATGAATTTGGACATTATTGGGTTGCCCGAAAGTGTAATGTTAAGATACTAAAGTTTTCTGTCGGTTTTGGTAAACCCTTTTGGCGATTTGATTTTAAACAGCCCTTCTGGCATTTGGGTTTTACCCATTCACCATGGAAGTTGAATTCATATAATAAATTATTCAAACAGCGTGAGTTTGTTGCAGACGAAACTGAATTTGTGTTGGCTGCGTTGCCAATTGGTGGATATGTCAAAATGCTGGATGAGAGGGAAGGGCAGGTCTCTAACGATGAAGCACAATTTGCATTTAATTCAAAACCATTAAGTCAAAGATTAGCTATTGTTCTTGCAGGTCCCATTTTTAATTTTATCTTTGCCATAGCAGCTTACTGGCTAATATATATGATTGGAGTGACAGGATTAAAACCTGTAATTGATGAAGTGGAGCCAGGTTCAATTGCAATGCAGTCAGGATTTGAAGCCGGGCATCAAATACTGGAGGTTGATGGCGTAAAGACTGGCACCTGGATTTCTGTGATAGACCGAACAGTTCCAAACATTGTCGATGCAAAAACCGTAACTGTGAAAGTATTAAATGAGACAAATGCAGAAGAAGATATTGAGCTGGATTTATCCCTCATATCAATTGATGACATGGCAAGTGGCAGATTATTGGGACAACTTGGCATCAAACCAAAAGTGCCTGTATATCCAGCTAAATTAGGAGAGCTACTTGCTGGTGGAGCAGCAGAAAAAGCCGGGCTGCAATCCGGTGATTTGGTGATTGGAGTAGATGATGTTCCCATCGTCGGTTGGGTAGATTGGGTTGAATACGTTCGAGCTCGTCCTCAAGAAGCCATGAATGTTAAAATTGAAAGAGACGGCAGTTCGAGGATGATTAGTGTTACACCTGAGGCTTACACACGTGAGTCAGGGGAGGTCATCGGCAGGATAGGCGCAGCATTTGATAATAATTTTGAGCCGGATGCATCATTCTATGCTTTGGAAAACTACACCCTTTTGCCCGCCTTGAATAAGGCTGTAGCTCGAACCTATGAAATGTCTCTGATGACGCTAAGAATTTTAGGTAAAATGATTGTTGGACAAGCATCTGTTAAGAATCTAAGTGGGCCTATCACTATTGCTAAATATGCCGGTGATACCGCCGAGCTAGGTATTGTCGCATTTTTTGGTTTTCTGGCGATTGTAAGTGTTAGCTTGGGGGTACTAAACTTATTACCTATACCCTTGCTGGACGGTGGACATGCGTTTTACTACTTGATAGAGGTCATTAAAGGTAGTCCTGTTTCAGAATCATTTCAGGTTATGGGGCAGCAACTTGGTCTGGTATTATTACTCGGTCTCATGGGACTTGCCTTATACAATGATATATTAAGGACTATTGGCTAACTTATTTTAAATATGCATAAATATTAAAAAATCAATGAATTTAATTTATAAAAATATATTTATATATTTATTAATCGGCGTTCTATCAAATGTTCACGCAATTGAAGAGTTCACAATCGAAGATATCCAGGTAGCAGGAGTGCAACGTTTAACTCCCGGGACTATTTTTAATTACTTGCCGGTTAAAATAGGGGATGTATTTAATGATGCGCGCTCATCGGAATCGTTAAGAGGATTGTTCAGGACAGGTTTTTTTGATGATGTTGTTTTGGAACGAGAGGGTAATATTCTTTTAGTAACAGTTGTTGAGCGTGCAACAATTGGTAGTTTAGAGATTGATGGGAACAAGGATATTACAACTGTAAATCTTATGGAGGGATTAGAAGAAGCAGGATTTGTTGAAGGTCAGGTATATGATAAATCTCAACTAGAGAAACTGCAAACGGAGTTGGAAAGACAATATTTTGCAAACGGTAAATATGGTGTAAGGATTACCTCTGACGTTGAAACACTACCTAATAATCGTGTTGCAGTATCGGTAAATATTTCTGAAGGTGATGCTGCTGGCATTAAACAGATTAACGTCGTAGGTAATCAGGATTTTACGCAAAAAGAAATGCTGGAAGATTTTGAATTAGCTGCAACATCATGGAGAACGTTACTATCAAAAGGCGATCGATACTCAAGGCAAAAGCTAGGTGGCGATATAGAAACCCTCCAATCCTTTTATCAGGACAAGGGCTATATAAATTTTGATCTTGAATCGACACAGGTAACCATTACACCAGACAAAAAAGATATATATGTCACACTTAATGTTAATGAAGGTGAGCAATATACTGTATCGGGCGTAAAGCTTTCTGGTGAATTAATTGTTGATGAAGAGGATCTGTTCAGGTTGATAAGTGTATATCAGGGTGAATTATTTTCTCGAAAACAAATGACAGACTCTAGTACTCGATTAACGAATCGAGTGGGGGCAGAGGGTTATGCCTTTGCAAATGTAAATGCAGTGCCTGATCTAGATGATGAAAATAATACAGTTGAGATTACATTTTTTATCGATCCGGGAAAACGTATTTATGTTAGACGAGTAAATTTTACCGGTAATATTCGTACCAGGGATGATGTGTTACGACGTGAAATGCGTCAACAAGAGGCAGGCTGGATATCTACTCCGCAGGTTGAACGAGGTAAAATTCGCTTACAGCGTTTAGGATATTTTGGAGAGGTCAATACTGAGACACCTGCCGTACCTGGCTCAGCTGATCAGGTAGATGTAGAATATACCGTTGAAGAACGACCATTTGGTACCTTTACGGCGGGTTTGGGTTACTCACAATTAGATGGGTTAATTGTTTCTACAAGTATCTCTCAAAACAATCTGTTTGGTAGTGGAAATAGAGCTTCTTTTGCATTCAATAACAGTAGTTTTCAACGAACCTTTAGTCTGGGATATCTAAATCCATATTTCACTGATGACGGTATTAGTCGTGGGTATAATGTAAATTATTCAGAAACCAGTGGTAGACAGGCCAATTTAACGGCATTCGATAGTCGAGTTTTCGGTAGTAGTGTAAATTTTAGTTTTCCCATTTCAGAATATAACTCTATAAATACGTCACTGGGATATGAAAACACCAGGCTCTCTGAGGATGGTTATTATTCCAG
>CAUZRI010000186.1:0-4053 GCA_963582285.1 Gammaproteobacteria bacterium
TTTGCCCTTGCAAACCCTTGGCCCATTTACAGTATATTTTTTCTGCAATGCTATTGAGTTTATCAATTCGTGCAGATAAATCTTGCAACATATTATCTGCGGATTGCATACTTATACTTTCTATTAATTTATCTCTATTTTTTTCTACCCAAACCTTAACTAAATACTCAGTCATTTCAATATGGCATTGCAGAGCTAACGTTTTGTCTTTAACAAAGCCTTGATACTCACAAAACGAACTTTTAAGCAATGGTGAAGCTCCAGACGGAAGGCTGAAAGATTCAAAGTGCCAGTGAAACAGTTCCATGACTTCATCAACATCTTGCAACCATATGTTTGAATCAGTATTGTCGTACCTAGTGGTCATATGCCAACCTATCTCTGCAACAGAATTTTGAGTCACCGTTGCGCCCATAGCTTTAGCAATCAATTGTCCACCAAGACAATGTCCCAATATTGGTATTTTTTTCTCGATGGCTTTTCGAATTAAGCTTATTTCCGCTGGAATCCATGGCAATTCATCATTAACACTCATATTACCACCCATAAATACCAACCCGGATACATTATCAATATTACTTGGTACGGGTTCATTTAAATCGATGCGAATCAGCCTGAATGGAATATTGTTTTTCACCAGGAAGTTTTGTAAATAACCTGGCCCTTCATATTCTATATGACGAAAAATCAATAATGGTTGCATGATATTACTTTAGTACGATACGTTATATTAAGAAACACTGAAATGAAAAAATTAATTATATCTCTATTTTGCTTTTCTGTATTCATACCATTTTCACTGACAATGGCTGAATATAATATTGTTATACTTGGCTTATTCAAAGATAAGGTTATTTTTAATCTAGAGAATAAACAATACTCACTAAGCCCTGGTGAGTCGGTAGGAGATAAGATTAGGCTAATTTCTGCAGACAGTAATATGGCTATATTTGAAATTGAAGGAGACCAGAAACGTTATACACTTGGTGGTCATATCGGTAGCTCATTTAATAAATACGTGCCTGAAAAAATAGCTACAATCGCACCAGACCAAAACGGCATGTACTGGGTAAATGGCAGCATTAATAAGTTTCAAACTCGATTTTTAGTCGATACAGGTGCAACCGTAATATCAATGAATAGACACTCAGCTACCAGGTTTGGTATAGATTATAAAATAATAGGAAATAAAGCCATTTCGAATACTGCTGCTGGACCGGATACTGTTTATCTAGTCAACCTTGCTTCAGTAAAGGTTGGGGATATAGAATTAAATAATGTTGCTGCAGCAGTGCACGACAGCGATTATCCAGACGTTATACTGTTAGTCAATAGTTTCCTTAAAAACGTCTCAATCAAACGTGAAGGACAATTATTACAATTAAGCCGCTAACCTGATCAGGATACACTCCAGGTTTCGCCTGTCCTCAGGTGCTTTTTCAAATCACCAACACCCTGATTTTTCTTTGCCTGTTCTACTTGTTGGTCAAGTAATTCATTATATGTAGGATGATTGATGGAACGAAAAATACCTAAAGGCATTGGAAATTCCGGCGTCTCCATCTGTGCTAACAAATGGGACAAGGCGGAATTAGGAGATTGTTCGTCATGAACCAGAATCTCTGACTTATCAACATCGGCGACATTTACCACATAAGGTTCTATTGCCCCATGTTTAGCACGAACACATATCGCCTTTTCATTATCTTTTCCAAACGTGACAGGTTCTCCATGTCTCAAAAATACTGAGTTTTCTACCTGATTTTTCTTGGCTGCGAAATCATCAAAGGTCCCATCATTGAATACATTGCAATTTTGAAATATTTCGATAAAAGCTGAACCGTTATGTTGTGCTGCCTGTAACAGAACATCGCGCATTTGTGTCCCTTCAGTAGCGATCGCGCGGGCAATAAACGTTGCTTCTGAGGCCAATGCTAGGGATAACGGATTAAGTGGTCTTTCCAATGAGCCCATGGGACTGGATTTTGTTTTTTTACCTATTTCTGATGTTGGGGAATACTGGCCTTTCGTCAATCCATAAATTCTATTATTGAATAACATAATCTTGATATTTACATTCCGTCGCAGACTGTGAATCAAATGATTTCCACCAATACTTAAACCGTCACCATCACCTGTGACCACCCAAACCTGGAGATCTGGCCTGGATAATGTCAAACCTGAAGCAATGGTTGGAGCACGACCGTGGATAGTATGAAAACCAAAATTATTCATATAGTAAGGAAATCTACTGGCGCAACCGATACCTGAAATAAAGACTATATTCTCTTTTTTCAGGTCCATCTGAGTACAGATTTCAGGCATGATACGTTGTACCTGCGCAAGGACCGAGTAATCTCCGCAACCTGGACACCATCTCACTTCTTGTTTTGAACTGAAATCCTTACGGGTATATTCTGCAACTTGACTCATTTTGATTTACTCCAGGGGAATTTGTGTTTGATTATGCACCAGCTACCTTTCTAACCGGCTTATCAAGCATTTCATAAATTTTATTTTCAATTTCACTTGTTCTGAATGGTTGCCCCTGGACCTTATTTAGCCCGATTGCGTCCACCAGATATTTTGCGCGTATCATCATAAGCAATTGCCCAAGGTTCAATTCCGGCACCAGTACTTGCTCAAAATTTTTCAAAACTTCACCAACATTTCCAGGAAAGGGATTCAGATATCTCAGATGAGCACAGGAAACCGAAAAACCTTTACTGCGGGCATTATCCACAGCATGACGAATGGCCCCCAATGTGCCACCCCACCCTAATACCAATAGGTCACCTTTTTCATCACCATGAACACTCATATCTGGAATGGACTGTACAGCACCGGCAACCTTATCAACGCGTAAACGGGTCATAAGTTCATGGTTTTCCTGATCATAACTTACCTTGCCAGTAATATTTTCTTTTTCCAAACCGCCAATCTGATGCTCCAGCCCCGCTATACCTGGAATAATCCATGGACGCGCCTGGGTTTCTGCGTCTCTGGAATATGGCTGAATAAATCCATTTTCACCAGTTGGAAACGTTACCTCAAAAGTTGGCAATTTATCTGGGTCTGGGATACGCCACGGTTCTGAACCATTGGCGAGATAACCATCAGACAGAAAAAATACAGGGGTCATATATTTAATGGCTAATCTAAAGGCCTCGATTGCCATATCAAAACATTCACCTGGCGTAGCAGGTGCCACTACAATAACTGGACATTCACCGTTACGGCCAAATACAACTTGTAATAGATCCGATTGTTCTGTTTTGGTGGGTAAACCTGTAGAGGGTCCTCCTCGTTGAACATTGGCAATCACAACAGGCAGTTCCGCCATCACAGCCAGACCTATTGCCTCAGCTTTCAAGGCGACACCAGGGCCACTAGTCCCGGTAAGTCCTAATGAGCCACCATAAGCAGCGCCAATCGCCATACCAATGGCAGAAATTTCATCTTCTGCTTGTACGGTTTTTACACCAAAATGCCTTAGTTTTGAGAGTTCATGCAAAATATCACTGGCCGGTGTAATGGGGTAAGAGGCATAAAACAATGGCAGTTTACTTAGTTGAGACGCAGTCAGAAATCCCAGGGCAGTCGCCTCATTTCCGGTAATTCGACGATACTCACCTGGCGGCAAACTAATCTTGCTAACCGTATAACGAGATGTAAAAGCCTCTATCGTGTCGGCAAAATTATATCCTGCGTTTAAAGCAAGTATGTTTGGCGCTGCCAAGGCTTCTTTCTTACCAGTAAAGACCTTAGCGATACGTTTTTCTATCATGTCCAATGTTCGATCAAACAACCAACATATTATGCCTAAGGTAAACATGTTCTTCGTTAGTTCAGCCTGGCGTTTAGTCAGACCTGTATTATCTACAGCAACCAGACAAACTGAGGTTATTGGCAAATCATAAACCTGATATCCAGACAAGGTTCCGTCTTCACGCGGGTCTTCGATATACCCTGCTTTTTTCATATCAATTTTCTGGAACGCATCCTTATTCAGGATAATAGTCCCACCAGGTTTTAAATCTCTAAGATTCACCT
>CAUZRI010000187.1:0-4031 GCA_963582285.1 Gammaproteobacteria bacterium
ATCCATTAATTTTGTAATGCCAAAGGTATAACGTTCCTCACCGGTAAACCCATCCAGCCCTATGGTTTTGAGAAACAAACCAATGAACATTACCAGAAATCCTTTGAGTAAATTTTCACTGGCCAGACTGGCAATTATCGCCAGGCCAAATACCGCAAGGGAAAAATATTCCGGGGCACCAAAGGACAATGCAACATTGGCCAGAGGTTCGGAAAAGGCAAACAGCACAATAGCACCAATCATGCCACCAATACTTGATGCTACAACCGATGTTGTTAACGCGAAACCTGGTTTGCCTTGTTTAGTCAGTTCATAACCATCAAGCATAGTCGCAGCTGCAGCCGGTGTGCCCGGGGTACCTATGGCAATCGCTGTAATTGAGCCACCGTATTCCCCTGCCAAATATACAGAGACAAGTAACAGAACTGCTACCATCGGATCCATACCAAAGGTAAACGGAACCATCAATGCAACCGCAGTGGATGCACTTAAACCTGGGAGTACCCCACACAGTATCCCAATTAATACACCGGAGAATATCGCCATAAAAGCCGGCATGTTAGCAATGGTAGAAAAACCGAGTAGAAGATTATCTAGCAAAAAACTAATCCCCTAATAAACCCTGGGGAAGTGGTATATTCAATACTTCTACAAACACGCCATACAATGCGGCTGTCACAACAATAACACTCATAGTTATTAGACGGTAACGTCGAAACCCAACCATGTATGGAAGAACAAAAAGAAAGAGTGGAGTGAGGATAAAAAAGCCTATTTTTTCCAGTAGTGCAATGTATATCACCATTAATACAATGGCATAAAAACCTTGATAAGATTTACTTTTTTTCTCATCTACTGACCGCGCCGGTCTTAATATCAACAGGCCAGAAACAAGCATAGTGCAAGCCAATATCAATCTAGGATAGCTAGAGGCTGCCATTGCTCCGGGAGAATACGCTTCATCCATATCTCCGATTAGCACGTACAGGAATACTGAAACAGTAATGACAATCAGAGCAAAGATTCTGTCTGAATGACGAAAATATTTTACAATACTCATATTAAACACTCACAAATATTTCTTCAAAATTGAATTTATTAAAATTGTTGTGACAGACTAAATAACTCTTAAAAACTTTATTTATTAATTAAAGTTTTTAAATTTTTGTATCTGTTAAAAAGAATATATATTATCAGAGTTTAACGATGTCACCAGGAAATGTAACCCTTGAACTTAAGACAAAGTGAAATTCTCAAGATTAGCGCAATTACTGCGTCTACAGGTGCACAATGAAGGCAATCAGTCTTCATGCAACCCACCGGTTTGATTTTAGCTTTTAATTTTGACATCCTGAACAACGTACTTCTAAAACAACAATCAAGGATCTGAAATGTCACGTGCAAATATCGGATTGATAGCTGGTTTGTCACTGTTTGCCATTCTGGTACTGATGCCTACACCAGAAGGAATGCCTATTGAAGCTAAACATGTTGCAGCGGTTGCAATGTTAATGGCGATATTCTGGATGACCGAGGCCATTCCCATACCTGCGACATCACTCATTCCAATATTTTTGTATCCACTGCTGAAGGTCATGCCGGGCACACAGGTCACTTTATCTTACGCTAATCACCTTATCTATTTATACATGGGTGGTTTCCTTATCGCTGTAACCATGGAAAAATGGAATTTGCACAGACGCATCGCCTTGCAAACCATACGCGTCATTGGTATTACGCCGGATAGAATTGTTCTGGGTTTCATGGTGGCCACCGGATTCCTCTCTATGTGGATCAGTAATACCGCCGCGGCGATGATGATGGTGACCATTGCCATGGCCGTTGTCAGTCAAGTAATTAAGGGGATTGGTGACGACGATACCCTAACCGTTGATACACGGGTTGGTCATTTCAGGTTTGGCGCCGCGCTGATGTTGGGGATTGCTTATGCAGCCTCGATTGGTGGCGTTGCTACCCTGGTTGGCACGCCGACTAATGCAGTGTTTGCCGGTATTGTTGAAAGTACCTTTGGTGTCACTATCAGCCTGGTGGATTGGATGAAGATAGGCTTTCCCATTGCTGTCGTTACATTATTTACAACATGGTTTCTCCTGGTCAAGGTCATTTATCCGAGTGAAATAACACATCTACCTGGTGGTAAAGACATCATACATCGGGAACTCAAATCACTGGGTAAGATGAGTAAAGAGGAAAAGATGGTGTTGGCCATCTTTTCCACAGTAGCCACTCTGTGGATCCTACGTGGTTTCGTAAAAATAGATGCTATTAGTATGGTCGCTGATTCAACCATTGCTATTGGTGGCGCGGTGTTATTATTTATGCTCCCATCAAACTTTAAAAAGCGGGAATTTTTGCTGGATTGGGACACTGCGGTAAAAATTCCCTGGGATATACTCTTGCTGTTTGGTGGCGGCTTTGCACTGGCAACAGGTTTCAGTGAATCAGGTTTGACCACCTATATGGCAGGTAAACTTACTATCCTTGAAGGCACCAGTATCTACCTCATCATACCTGTGGTTGCCACAATGATTATATTCCTGACTGAATTGACATCCAATACCGCCACCAATTCAATCATGCTCCCTATAATGGCCGCCCTCGCCGGGGCTATGATGATTCATCCCTTTGGGCTTATGATCACAACAACAATTGCCGCGTCTTTTGCATTTATGTTACCAGTGGCCACCCCGCCCAATGCCATCGTCTTTGGTAGTCGTAGTGTCACCATTGATCAGATGATGAAGGCCGGTATTTGGCTAAACATTATGGGGATAATCTTCATTTCTGTATTTATATTATTCCTTCTACCTATAGTCTGGGATATCGATCTGACTAGCTATGCCTTACCCGTTCAGAATTGATAATGTAAAGATAGCCTTGATGCATATTATTGTAGAGGTTTCATCATCTAGGGACACAACACGAAGTAGACATGGATTTATTAACTCAAGGGATACTTGGTGCCGCTACCGCGCAGGCGGGGGCAAAGAGGGATGAAGGTAAAATTGCTACCACCATCGGGTTTATTGCAGGAATGGTCCCGGATATTGACACTTTTATACAAAATCCTGAAGACCCACTATTCGTTCTGGAATATCACCGCCATTTTACTCACTCGCTTATATTCATTCCATTCGCCGCGTTTATTCTTGCCATAATATCCCATCGAGTACTCAACAAAAAAATAAGTATTAGCCGATTATTCTATTATTCTCTCCTTGGTATTTGTCTGGCGGCCATACTCGATGCCTGCACCAGCTACGGCACACATTTGTTATGGCCATTTTCTGATGAACGTATTGCGTGGAACATCATTGCAATAGTCGACCCAGTATTTACATTGCTGTTGTTCATTCCATTAGTTTTTGGACTAAGCAAGAACAAACCTGCCCTCTCTCGAATCGGACTAACATTTGCCACAATCTATCTCGGCCTGGCAACTGTACAATCTAATCGGGCGTATGATATCGCAGAAGAAATGATCTCAAAACGTGGTCATAGTGCAGATCGTATACTCGTAAAACCTACTCTGGGGAACATCATTTTATGGCGATCCATGTATTCATCTAATAATGAAATATTCGTGGATGCAATTCGAGTTGGTATTATTGCCGATAATAAAATCTATAAAGGTAATTCCTTGCCACTATTGGATCTGGAGACAATGAACCCATATCCCAAGAATACTCTCGGCGGGACAGATTTAGTCCGTTTTGCAAAATTATCAAACAAATGGTTGGCCTACGATCCGTCTCAACCGGATTTAGTAGGCGATATTCGATATGCCATGCTTCCAACCAGCACAATTCCACTATGGGGCGTTCGTCTAACGCTAGACCAACCCGATAAACACATGAATGTTGAGACTAATCGTAACTTTACAAGAGAAATGCGACATGATTTCATGTCCATGCTACTTGGTCGCACTGATATTCATTAATATATTGCAATATGAGTGAACTTTAAGCTGATTTTTAGTCAGAAATACAGCGATTTATAATTTCAAAACG
>CAUZRI010000188.1:0-4025 GCA_963582285.1 Gammaproteobacteria bacterium
CTGCACCATTATAGATGTAGATTGATTTATTAAACTAGGACTATATTGCTAGCCACAACAAAATTATAATCACTTACAATTATTTCCAACCAACCATTTCGTATCCCTTATCATATAGACAACGGTCAACAAATTTCTGAAAAACACGATCAGGTTTATCTGAATCAAACAAGCTTCTCGTTAATCGTCCAGTCGCACCCCCTGCAGCACCCGATGCAGCGCCTTGGCCTGGACTACCAAATACTGCGCCAACGACCGCACCTGTTGCACCACCAATCACTCCACCCTCTATGGTTTTTGTTGCAGTTTCAGTTACTTTATCGTTTTCTGCACCGGCTGCATTCGCCATGTTAATACAAGAATTTATATCACTGTCTGCGACTTCCATGCCTACCGTATTTAAATGACTATTCGGATACAACACAGGCCGACTCGCTGCACATCCTGATATAAGTACGATTAAAGTACATATTATGAGTTTTTTATATTGATCAATTTGCATAGTATTTCTCCACTATTCTGACAAAATTTAATTATTAATATTACACAACGCAATACTCGAAAATCAGTTTACGCATATAAAGAAAAAATTATTTTTGCTTAATATGTAATTCATTATCCATACACAAATTGATTTAAATGATTCGCTACGACCTCATTTAGCATTATAGCGTCCCTGTAATAATGCCATGACAACTCATAGTGTGATCTACTTCATAGTTTCCTTTTAAAACCAGTAATATTTTTACATTGCAGTAAACGCATTCTAATACCGACCGTTATTAGGGTTACGTGAATAAAAAAGGAAAATTAAAATGCTAAATAATAAAATTAATCGACGTAAACTTATAAATAACCTCGCAACAGGTTTTATTATCGGGTCATTATTTACCGCATCATCACTCGTTGCAGCCGAGGACACTGATAACTCACACAGGGAAAGATTACTTGAACGATTTGATAGAAATGATAATGGAAGCCTGGGGCCACGGGAGAGACAGCAAGCCAGTGATTTGCGAGAACGACTGGACAGAAATGATGATGGTCGAATCGGTGCTCGTGAGCGTCGCACAGCCAGGCGAATTCGAGCCAATCGCAACTAATAAAAAATAATTCCTATCAGCAGTTCCTGAATTTTTTTTAAACAGGGACAGATTAAATCTGTCCCTGTTTTATTTTGATGACAGTGAATATAAATTTTAAAATGTCACAAATAATTATACGATTGATGACAATAATTATTTTTTCTTTGGTACATATAGTTCCGTAATTGTGCCATCAAAAACTTCAGCGGCAAAGGCAACAGTTTCAGATAAAGTTGGATGGGGATGTATAGTTAGACTGATATCTTCTGCTTCGCAATTCATCTCAATCGCCAGGGCAACTTCAGCAATCAGGTCACCTGCATTACTACCAACAATACCTGCCCCAATCACTTGTTGAGTCTGATTATCAAATATCAATTTTGTCAATCCTTCTTTACGGCCCCGGCTTAAGGAACGTCCACTGGCTGCCCAGGGAAATACACCTTTACCGTAATCAATATTCTGTTGTTTTGCTTCAGCTTCGGTTACACCTACCCAAGCGACTTCAGGATCAGTATAGGCAACTGACGGTATTACTCTTGCAATAAATGACCGCTTCTCGCCAGCACATACCCCAGCGGCAACCTTTCCTTCATGAGTGGCCTTATGTGCCAACATAGGCTGACCAGTAATATCTCCAATGGCAAATATATTTGGTACATTCGTACGTTGCTGATCATCAACATTAATAAAGCCGCGTTCATCAACCGCAACGCCAGCAAAATCGGCGCCGACCTTGTTTCCATTAGGTGTGCGGCCAACCGCTACTAGAACACTATCAAAGATATCAGATTCAGGAGCCTTGTCACCTTCGAAAGAAACTACCAACCCTTTCTTTTCTGCCTTGACTGCGGTGACCTTGGTGCTGAGATATATATTTTCATACTGGCTAGTTATTCTTTTTTGTAATGGTCGGACAATATCTGGATCTGCACCTGCAATTAGTTTATCCAACATTTCAACAACCGTTATTTTTGTTCCAAGCTCATGATATACCGTTGCCATTTCCAGACCAATAATTCCACCACCCAATACCAACATACGTTTTGGAATTGATTCAAGTTTTAATGCGCCTGTTGAATTGATGACTCTTGCATCGTCAGGTAGAAATGGAAGACTTACTGGTTCAGAACCTGCGGCAATAATTGCATTTTTAAATCCAATAACTTTTTTTCCTTCTGCTGTTTCTACACTGAGCTGATTGGATGAAATAAATTTACCGCAACCATGGACAATCTCAACTTTACGTCCTTTAGCAAGTCCTTTTAAGCCATTAGTTAACTGACCTATGATCTTGTCCTTCCAGTTGGACATCTTCGTAGTATCAATTTTTATATTTTCAAATTCTATACCAAATTCATGGGACTCTTTGGTCTCGCTGATTACCTTGGCTGCATGTAACAAGGCCTTGGAGGGGATACATCCGACATTAAGACATACACCCCCTAACGATGGATAACGTTCTACCAATATAGTTTTTAACCCTAGATCTGCGGCATGAAAAGCAGCGGTATACCCCCCTGGTCCAGAACCTAAAACTACCAGATCAGCTTGTATATCACCTATTCCTTGCTCAATAGTTGGTGCCGTTATTGATACGGCCATATTTTCATCTTTTTTAGCCGCTTCAACCTCGATTTTTTTAGATGTATTTTTAGTTTCAGCTTTTTGTTCACCTTCAAGCGTTAATATCAGGTCACCTTCAGCCACCTTGTCTCCTACATTGACATGAATTTTATTTATCAAGCCACCCATGTCTGATGGAATATCCATGGTTGCTTTATCACTCTCCAGAGTCATGAGAGTGTCCTCTGGGCTGATTGTATCCCCTACTTTTACAGGTATATCGATAATTTCTACACCGTTGAAATCACCAATATTAGGTACTTTTACGTTGATCGGCATAACACTTCTTCCCTTTTTTTATTTTTATTGAAACATATCATCAGTTATTTCATGTGCCACATATTACACAATTGATGGCGGAACTGAATCGCGAAAATTTTTTTTTGAATAGACCTTTTTTTTTCGGGCTTTTTGAGGACATTAGTTTTCGCATTAAATCTTATTTCTCACGTACAGATTTTTCCACTGACCTAACATCTTCTGCGCCACCTGATTCTAAGCTCCTGATTTTCCACAATATGATCTTTAAATTGGTGAACTCATTCCAAATTTATCCACAGGTTAAACAGATCTAACCCACAGCAAATTCCACATTATGTAGTGGTTTAATTATCACTTGACCACATTTTGTAGGGGTGCTATAAATTCACCTTACAAATAAAACTTAAACTTATTTCTAACTTATAACAACAGATTCATGACACGGATATTAGAGCATCTTGGGGGAGAATTGATGGAGGCTGAGAAGGTCGTAGTAACGGAGAGCGTTACCAACAAAGAAAAATCAAATATTTCACACATTGAAAATCTTGATACACATACTGATACAACACAAGCTGAGTTTAATGCTTATCAACCTGGTGAGTACAAAGTCATTCGACGAAATGGCAAGGTCACAGGTTTTGATCCGACTAAAATTGTTGTCGCATTAACCAAGGCTTTTCTCAATGTTGAAGGGGGTACTGCAGCAACTTCAAAACGCATCCATGAAAAGGTAAATGTACTTACGCATCAGATCGTGCGTGGGGTTACCCGTAGCATGAATGGTGGCGGGACTGTACACATTGAAGATATACAGGATTATGTTGAACTGGCGCTAATGCGTGCTGGTGAGCAAAAGGTTGCCCGAGAATATGTTATATATCGTGAAGACAGGGCACGGGAAAGAGCCGATAAAATTCAATTAAAACAAGAGGATACAGCTTCTGACAAAGAAGTAATCAATGTCACTCGTATCGATGGAAAAGTCACTCCATTGGATATGAATCGTCTCATGTCCATCATGAATGAAGCTTGTAGTAATCTCGATTTTGT
>CAUZRI010000189.1:0-4013 GCA_963582285.1 Gammaproteobacteria bacterium
ATAATTACACATCACTATTGGCGCGACAAGATTATCCGCACTAATCTAGTCAATTTTTCTTGAGATATTATCCAATAGACTTTCGTAGTCTGCTTTTCACGGTTAATTAGACGTATACGCCATATAATAAAGCGTTCTAACAATCCCAATTTGACTCCCGCAATGTAAAGTTTACTTATAACAATACGCATTCCAAATGAATTTCATGAGTACCCATAAAAAAAGGGGCTTAAAAGCCCCTTACAATTTTAATTGTTTCAATGAATCACTCTGCAGCCACTTCATTTACTGCCTTCATACTCAATCGGACTCTTCCTTGTCTGTCTATTTCAAGCACCTTAACTTTGACGATATCTCCTTCTGCCAGTTTATCTGTGACATTTTCTACACGTTCATCAGATATTTGAGAAATATGAACCAATCCATCTTTACCTGGTAGTACATTTACAAATGCCCCAAAGTCCATGATTTTGGCCACACGACCTTCATATATTTTTCCTACTTCAATTTCTTCCGTCAGGGACGCGATACGTGCCTTTGCTGTATCAGCTGCAGTTTTGTCATTAGAATAAATTTTTACATTACCGTCATCATCAATATCAATCGTTGTGCCTGTTTCTTCTGTCAGTGCACGAATCACCGCACCACCTTTACCAATAACGTCGCGAATTTTGTCCGGGTGGATCTTAATCATTGTGATTCTAGGTGCATACTCTGACATTTCTTCACTATGGGTGGTAATTGCATCACTCATTTTTTCAAGAATGTGGATACGTCCGTCCTTGGCTTGCGCAAGGGCAACTTCCATAATTTCACGGGTAATACCATCAATCTTTATATCCATTTGTAATGCAGTGATTCCTTCAGTTGTACCCGCAACCTTGAAATCCATATCTCCAAGGTGATCTTCATCACCCATAATGTCAGATAGGACGACAAATTTATCTTCTTCCTTGATCAGACCCATGGCTATCCCCGCTACGGGTGCCTTGATAGGAACACCTGCTTGCATTAAAGATAGGCTACAACCACAAACTGAGGCCATTGAACTGGAACCGTTTGATTCTGTTATTTCTGAGACGATACGTATCGAGTATGGATAAGTCTCCATATCCGGCATAACCGCCAACACACCACGTTTTGCCAAGCGACCATGGCCGATTTCTCGGCGTTTTGGTCCAATCATGCGTCCTACTTCACCGACACAAAATGGCGGAAAATTATAATGAAACATAAATTTATCTCTATATTCCCCTTCTATCGCATCAATTATTTGCGAATCGCGGTCAGTTCCCAGGGTAGTTATAACTAGCGCCTGTGTTTCACCTCTGGTAAATAATGCCGACCCATGTGTTCGTGGTAATACGTCAACTTCAGCCGTAATTGCGCGGATTGATTCAGGATTTCTACCATCAATCCTCGGTTCACCAGCAATAATACCACCGCGGACTATACTACTTTCGAAGCGCTTAATTACTTCTCCAATCTGTTTGTCTGTCCATCGGTCTTCATTTTCCTGAATAATAGAATTAATTACTTCACTTCTAATTTCATCTATTCTTTCCTTACGACTAAGTTTGTCAGTAATAGCATATGCTTCACGTATTAAATCACTGCCTCTTTTATCAACTTCAGCGTCTAGATCTGTATCTTTTTCAGGTGCATGCCAATCCCATGGTTTAGCACCAGACTCCTGAGCAAATTCAGTGATATTATCTATTACCACTTGCATTTGTTCATGACCATACATAACAGCACCTAACATGACTTCTTCAGATAATTGTCCTGCTTCAGACTCAACCATAAGCACCGAACTTTTGGTACCAGCTACTACTAGATTCAATTCAGATCCGTCAAGATTTTCCAGGATTGGATTTAACATATAGTTGCCATCTTTATAACCCACCCGAGCGGCACCAATCGGGCCGTTAAACGGAATACCTGCCAGAGTAATGGCAGCCGATGTACCAATTAATGCAGGTATATCGGGGTCTATTTGAGGGTCTAGCGACAAAACATTAGCAATGATTTGTACTTCGTTTTTAAAATCTTTAGGAAAGAGTGGACGGATAGGTCTGTCAATTAATCTGCATGTCAGTGTTTCTTTTTCTGAAGGTCTACCTTCACGCTTAAAGAATCCTCCAGGTATTTTCCCGGCAGCATAGGTCTTTTCCTGGTAATCAACGGTTAATGGGAAAAAATCCCGGTCTGCTTTCGCATCCTTACTCGCACAACAGGTTACCATTACCACGGTTTCTCCCATGCTAACAATAACTGCACCATTTGCTTGCCTAGCTACTTTGCCTGTTTCTAATACGACCTTATTGTCACCGTATTGGAATTCTTTTGTGACGATATTCATATCATTTCCTCGATATATTTCTTTTATTAATATTTGATGATTTAGTTAGATAAACTGGAAAGGAATACTACCAAAACAACCCTACATACTTCCGGCTGATATTTACTTCAATCATGCCAATAATCTATTTGCGTAAACCAAGTCTGGATATCAGATCGCGATATCGATTGAGGTGCTTATTTTTAAGATAATCCAGCAACTTTCGTCGATGATTTACCATTCTAAGCAGACCTTGTCGAGAGTGGTTATCTTTTTTATGAATTTTGAAATGATCGGATAAATCGGTAATATTTGCCGTTAATAATGCAACTTGTACCTCTGGAGAACCCGTGTCTCCCTGTGTTAATTGATAATCATTTATAACGTCAGCTTTCTGTTGCTGATTTAATGCCATATTAATCCTTCTCCTAAATTTCTAGCCTTATAAAAGGCGCGTATTGTACCTATGTGATAAGGTTGGGACAAGGTTGTTTAATGATATTTGACTATTCATCATTAACCGACCTATAAATTTACCAATCGACGAGGGGCTATACGGCCATCATCCAACACCTCACCTACCCCTATAAAATCATGATTTTCGTTATATATCCTCAGCATACCTGCTGTAGGAGCATGAGGAACGATTACAGCCTGACCATTCTCAAGATAATGTGAGACCGAATCAACCAATGTAACCTCAGGCATCGCCTTAATTATGCTGTCCACAGGTAATAGCACCTCATCCAGGAAGTTTTGACCCTTAATTGATAATTCAGCTAACTTATCCATAGAAACCATCTGATTTCTTGAAAAATCACTTACGCCTGTTCTAATCAACTGCCAGATATGAGCCCCGCAGCCAAGGTCTTTGCCAATATCTTCAACTAGTGTTCGAATGTATGTTCCTTTGGAACAATGTACCTCCAAATCCAAATGATCTTCTACTAAACCAACGAACTTAATACTATGAATTGTAACCGGGCGAGGTTTCCGTTCCACCTCTATGCCCTTATAGGCAAGCTTATACAATCTTTGTCCTTTATGCTTAAGTGATGAGTGCATTGGTGGAATCTGTTGTATAACACCATGAAAACGAGTCAATACACTAGCAATATCCTTTTCAGAAAAAACAGGAACGTTTTGAGTTACCGTTATTTCACCCTCAGCATCGCCGGTAGTTGTCTCTGCTCCGAGCTGACAACGTGTAGAATAATACTTATCTGCATTGAGTAAATAGGAAGTAAATTTTGTCGCTTCACCAAAACAGATGGGTAACATACCGGTTGCAGGCTTATCAAGGCTACCCGTATGCCCAGCTTTCCTTGCGTCAAATAATCGTTTGACCATTTGCAATACATCATTTGACGTCAATCCTGCCGGCTTATCCAGTAACAAGACACCGTTAACATCTCGACCACTTTTTTTTCTCTTGCTAATCACATTAAAATCTCATTCATTTTCCTTATTAAGAGAATTAATCAAAGCATTAATATACGTACCACGTTCTACTGATTCGTCATAAAAAAATTTTAATTTCGGTACAATACGCAAGGTGAGTGTTTTTGAAAGATGATGCCTAAATTGTCCAGCAAAATTATTGAGTGTATTAATGACTTCATCCTTGCTTTTCTTGGTATCAAGACAGGTAACAAAAACCTTTGCATATGAC
>CAUZRI010000190.1:0-4012 GCA_963582285.1 Gammaproteobacteria bacterium
TTTACCTACACGTATTTTTGTTGTGGTTCCACTAATTGCTTCTTCTAGATTTAAATCAAGGTCATATCTTAAATCTGCACCACGATGTACACGCTCACCTCCTTGTCTACCACCACCAAATATGTCACCAAAAACATTATCAAAAATATCACCGAATCCGCCAGCATTCGCTTGTCCTCCACCAAAACTACCTTCAACTCCAGCATGTCCGAATTGATCATAGGTGGATCGTTTGCTCTCATCAGAGAGTACATCATAAGATTCTTTGGCCTCTTTAAATTTATTTTCAGACTCAACATTCCCTTCATTACGGTCAGGATGATGTTTCATCGCGAGTCGGCGATAGGATTTTTTTATTTCTGCCTCGGTAGCATTTTTATTTACCCCGAGCACCTCATAATAATCACGCTTGCTGGACATTTTGTTTTCCTGTCTCCATTCCTCTTTCTCAAATAACAAACCCGGAGGATATCTTCCTCCGGGCCTGATTATTTTAAACTGATAGTTTGAACGATTTACCTACGAATTATTTTTTATCGTCGTCAACTTCCTCAAACTCTGCATCGACAACATTATCATCTTCTGAGCTAGCATTTCCAGTGTTTCCAGTCTCTGACGGTTCTGCTTCTCCTCCCTGCTCAGATGATGTTTCCTGGTATGCCCGCTCTGCCAGTTTTCCAGCGATTTCTGTAAGTTTCTTGGTTTTTTCTTCGATATCAATCTTATCGTCACTCTTCAAAGATTCTTCAAGATCCTTAATAGCAGCTTCAATATCTGACTTTTCGTTATCCTCGACCTTTTCACCCAATTCTTCAATTGACTTACGTGTCGCGTGTATCATGTTTTCAGCCATGTTACGTGTCTCAACCAGTTCTTTGGTCTTCAGATCTTCTTCGGCATGCGCTTCAGCATCCTTAACCATATTGTCAATTTCCTCATCTGACAATCCACTAGAGGCCTTAATTATTATCGACTGTTCTTTATTTGTAGCTTTGTCTTTGGCAGACACATTTAAAATACCATTCGCGTCAATATTAAAGGCTACTTCAATCTGTGGTACACCTCTTGATGCAGGTGGAATATCAGACAAATCAAAACGACCCAGGGATTTATTACCAGATGCTATCTCTCTTTCACCTTGTAGCACATGTACAGTCACTGCAGTTTGATTATCTTCTGCTGTGGAAAATACCTGCTGTGCCTTGGTCGGTATAGTGGTGTTCTTTTCTATAAGTTTAGTCATTACTCCACCAAGAGTTTCGATACCCAATGATAATGGGGTCACATCCAATAACAGTACATCTTTCACATCACCACCTAATACACCGGCCTGAATTGCAGCACCTGAAGCAACTGCTTCATCAGGATTCACGTCTTTTCGTGGTTCCTTATCAAAAATCTTGGCAACAATCTCTTGAACCTTGGGCATGCGGGTTTGACCACCAACCAGAATTACGTCGGTAATTTCAGAGGTATCTAACCCCGCGTCCTTAAGAGCAATTTTACAAGGCTCAACCGTACGATCGATGAGCTTTTCCACCAATGATTCAAGTTTCGCACGTGACATCTTGATATTCAGATGCTTGGGACCACTGGAATCAGCGGTCACATAAGGTAAATTAATATCCGTCTGGGTGCTTGAGGACAATTCAATCTTCGCCTTCTCTGCGGCTTCTCTTAAACGCTGTAATGCAAGGGGATCGTTATGCAGATCAACTCCCTGTTCTTTTTTAAATTCTTCACAGAGGAAATCAATAACACGTAAATCAAAATCCTCACCACCGAGAAATGTATCACCATTGGTCGAAAGCACTTCAAACTGGTGCTCACCATCGACCTCAGCAATCTCAATTATGGATACATCAAAGGTTCCGCCACCCAGATCATATACAGCGATCTTTGCATCACCTGTTTTTTTATCCATACCATAAGCCAATGCTGCTGCAGTGGGTTCATTAATAATCCGTCTAACGTCCAATCCAGCGATTCGACCAGCATCTTTGGTGGCCTGACGTTGTGAATCGTTAAAATAGGCAGGAACGGTAATAACAGCTTCTGTTACATCTTCGCCAAGATAATCCTCAGCGGTTGATTTCATCTTCATCAATACACGAGCTGAAATTTCAGGGGGAGCCATTTTCTTACCGTTTACCTCCACCCATGCGTCACCGTTGTCGGCCTTCATGATTTTATAAGGCACCATTTTGATGTCTTTCTGTACGATTTCGTCTTCAAAACGACGGCCTATAAGCCGTTTAACTGCATGTAGGGTATTATTTGGATTAGTAACCGATTGACGTTTAGCTGACTGACCAACTAGAACCTCATCATCATCACTAAATGCGACAATAGATGGGGTTGTACGGCCACCTTCGCTGTTTTCGATTACTTTAACATCGCCGCCCTCAAGCACCGCAACGCATGAATTAGTAGTTCCAAGGTCAATTCCTATTATCTTAGCCATTCCTGCTATCTCCAAATTATCTATCTAGTTGATATTTATATATTTTATATTTCATCATGTCTGACCTATATATTTGGGCAATGATGAGAAAATTCAAGGGCTGAAGGTAAAATTCTGTCGGAAGATTAATGCTTGTGATACCAAGACTGCACTACACTACAGATTAAACTAACTGTTATGGACTATTTTGAGACAATAACCATCGCAGGTCTTACCAACCTGCTGTTTAATTCATAACCCTTCTGAAAAACTGACATAACAATACCTGCATCAAATTCCTCAGAATCTGCCATTGAAATTGCTTCATGCTTGTCTGGACTAAACTTTTCACCTTGTGGATTTATCACGATTACGCTAAATTTTTCCAATGTATCAGTCAACATTTTCAATGTGAGGTTCATACCCTCCTTTAAACTATCGGCATTCTCAACAGACTCAGAAGCCTGTATTCCCAGTTCAAGACTGTCTATAACAGGTACCAGATCGCTTACAAATCTCTCCAAGGCGTATTTATGTGCATTTTCAATATCGCGAATTGTTCGCTTACGCAGATTATCCATATCAGCCTGGGTCCGTTGCGCGAGTTCCATGTTTTCATTGGCCTTTTGTGCCAATGCTTCCACTTGACCCTGGAGTAATTCTTCTGGCGAGGATTCTTCGGCTATTTCATCTGCGTCAGATTCTGTGGCTTCATCTGTATTATCCTCGACTAAAGATTCTACAATCTCTTCTGAATCAATTTCATTATTTGTGTTTTCATTATCAACTTTTGGCTCATTACTTATCATACTTTCTAAATAGTTCCTTTAGATAATTGGGGGCAAATATATGTTACTGCTGCGCGATAAACAGGCTGTGCTAATGATATATAGGTTAATTCGTGGAATTCAAGGCTATGCCTAACATCTTTGCTGTTATATCTACAATCGGGATTATGCGTTCATAATTCATCCGAGTTGGACCTATTACACCCAGAACACCCAGAATTCTACCATCGACTTCATAGGGCGAGGTAACCACACTACAATTATCCAGTACTTCATATCCAGATTCTTCACCTATAAAGATTTGTACACCTTTGGCATTTATCGCCTGCTCCAACAGGTGTAAGAGATCACGTTTATGATTAAAACTATCAAATAAACGTTTTAATTTTTCCACATCACATAATTCGGCAAAGTCCATTAGATTCGTTTGTCCAGCCAAGACAAAATCATCCTTGTGCCCTTCCTTATCAAACGCGTTGGATGCAAATTCAATTGCCAACTGCATTGATTTATTGACATCATCTCGCATTTTAACCAAGTCTGCTAATAACGTTTCCCTAACCTTATCCAAATCTTTCCCGGAATAATGTTGATTTAGATAATTAGAAGCTTCCTGTAATTCTGATGCTGAGTAGTGCCGTGCAGTATGAATAACCCGGTTTTGAATTTCCTTGTCATTCATAATTAATATAACCAAAATTCGATTATCACTTAATGAAACAAATTCAATTTGTTTTAGAACTTGTTTTTCTTGTCTGGGAAGCATTACCACACCTGCGAG
>CAUZRI010000191.1:0-3994 GCA_963582285.1 Gammaproteobacteria bacterium
TAACCCGAACCGTGGAGAAAATAACCACGAAGCGCCAAAATGCTTTCTAGCCTCGGCATTTAGTGCTTGTCATAAATCACATTCACCTAATATTTCTCTATTACTTATTTCCGTTATTTTCTCGTTATAAATTTTGGTAAAAACCCTGGCCAGTTCATTTAATCTTTGATGTTCTATTGAGCAATATGTATCAGATGTACTTGGTATGACTGCTAATTTATCATTATCTTTTAAACAATACGGATCGGCATTAACACCTGGAGCCTCTAAGTTATAACTATATATTCCTAAATAAATCAATCTGCCCTGGTTATATTGATCAATTGCTTCTTCGTTTGGATTTTTATTAACTAATGATTTAAGAATTGGATTAATCTCGCAAGCATCATGATCAGATGCATAAATACTCGTATGCAAAGATATAAGCATTACTAACCAGATACTACTTAAGTAAATTTTAAAGTGCATAAAATTTTAAGGGGGTAAGTTCAGTCCGAGTGGAGTGTATTGTTAATGTGACTCAAACCCCTTTAACTCGATTACTGATGGCAATTTTTCCTAGACGGGTTAATACCTCCCATGCAGGCCCGGGAAATTTTTCTAACTTTTGCATTACCTGCTCAAAACTGGACAGAAACCAGCGTATATCCTCATCATCAATGATCAGCGGAGGCAGTAGCTTGATGATATCAATATTGTGTCCAGCTACCTGGGTAAGGATATTATGATCCTGCAATAAAGGTATGGTGATTGCCTGGGGGAAAAGGTTAGCGTCTAATTTGTGAATCATATCCCAACCCGTACGCAATGCCAGCGATTGCGGCCTACCGAATTCAATCGCGATCATGCCTCCACGCCAACGAATCTCTTTGATAAATTGATGTCGCGATTGCAACGCTTGCAACCCTTCACCTAATTTTTCACCAATTTGTTCTGCGCGATGGCACAGGTTCAGTTCATCTATTATTGAAAGTGTTGCCAAACCTGCCGCCATGGCCATACCACCCTGTCCAAAGGTTGAAGAATGTACAACACCTCGTTCCATACTTGAAAACACCTGATCATATATCCAACGTCTGGTTAGAACCGCACCTATCGGTAGATACCCACCGGATAAGGCCTTGGACAAAATAACAATATCAGGATCGACATCCTCATCAAACTCCAGCGCCAGAAAACGTCCGCTACGTCCCATCCCAGACTGGACTTCATCAGCAATAAATAGTGCCCCGTGTTTGCGACACAATGCTGCAGCATCACGTAAATACCCAGGGCTGGGTAGATTCACGCCTTTACCTTGTATGGACTCTACTATAAAACCCGCTACATCATTTGTGGCAAGCGCCTGTTCCAGTGCGGCTAGTTCGTTATAGGGAACTATTCGGCAATCAGGTAGGAATGGCTCAAATCCTTCACGGAAACTTTCATCTCCATTCAAGGACAACGCGCCTAGCGTTAAGCCGTGGAATGCTTTTTTACAATGGACAATAACAGACCGACGCGTTGCGCAACGTGCATACTTGATGGCTGTTTCTACACCCTCAGTGCCGGAGTTAGTAAAAAAAACCATATCAAGCTCGTTAGGCATCCGTTTTTTAAGTTCTTGCGCCAACAATCCTGAAAGCAATGGCGCATCAAGTTGAACCAGGCTAGGATATTCCAGTGTCATATAATCACTGAGCGCCTGCCGCACTACGGGATGATTTCTTCCTAGATTAAAAACGCCATAGCCCGCGATCATGTCTAGATAACGTTCTCCCTTATCGTCCCAGAGATAGGGACCTTCGGCACGTTCATAACATCGATTAAAACCAATTGTGTTTAGTACCTTACTGAATTGGGGATTGATGTGACATTCGTGCAACGCATAATTCGTGCCTTTGGCATCCGCCAACAATTGTTTTAACTCGAAAGGCATAAAACCTTTTTATCCTATGTAGTTTTTTGGGTTGATATGTATATGAAATAAAAAATAACAATTGGTCTTGAATCACCAAACCAGCACACGCCTAGTTATATTAACACCCCTGCTCCCGGTCCCAATGGCCAACCCAGGAAGATCCATATTATCAATAATATTGACCACGAAAACAGGAACGCTATGGAAAACGGTAACATCATTGCAATTATGGTACCGATACCGATGTTTTTATCGTATTTTTGTGCAAAGGCAACCACTACTCCAAAATACGGCATCAACGGAGTGATGATATTGGTTGAACTATCTCCTATGCGGTAAGCAATCTGTGTCGCCTCAGGGGTAATACCAGATAACAAAAACATTGGGACAAATACCGGCGCAATCAATGCCCATTTAGCCGAGGCACTACCAATGAATAGATTGATGAACGCTGCCATTATTATGAATACAACCAATAATATGGATGAGTTTAATTGCATGGTTTGCAACATTGCCGCGCCGTTAATGGCGATGATACTACCAAGATTGCTCCATGAAAAATAACTGACAAACTGGGCAGCAAAAAACATTAACACTAAATAGCCTGCCATGGTTGCCATGTGTTGTTCCATCCCTTCTACGAATTCACTGGATCGTTTATACCGCCCACTAACCCGTCCAAAAATGATCCCGGCTATGGCGGCATAAAAGGCGATGATGGTGACTATCCCGGAAATAAAAGGTGAGCGTAATATACTGTGTGTTTCTTGATCACGTAATATGCCGGACTCAGGAACCAAACCCACTAACAATAAGCAGGCAAACAAAAATGAAAAAAACGCAACTGCCTTGAGACCATTCCGATCGGTCTGTGAAATAGGTTCAAGCTTTGATTTCGATACATCCCCATCGGGCAATCGGACACAAATTATTTTTTCTGTCACCCATGTACCTACCAGTGCTACGACAATTGTCGAGACGACCATAAAATAATAATTTCCTGCTGCACTTACCACATAGTCATTCTGTACCAAAGTCACAGCTTCAGTGGATATGCCAGCGAGTATCGCATCAACAGGCCCGATAAGCAGATTGGCACTGTAACCACCGGATACCCCAGCAAATGCCGCAGCAATTCCAGCGAGGGGGTTTCTTCCCACGCTGGCAAATACCAATCCCGCCAGAGGGATCATAACGACATATCCTGTGTCCGCTGCCAGGCTGGACAAAACCCCTGCAAGTACTACAGTAAAACTTAGTAATTGTTTAGGTGTTTTTAAGACTGTTGCTCGCAATAAAGTACCTAATAGACCTGAGTGTTCTGCAACACCTATTCCCATTATGGCTACTAGCACCGTCCCCACTGGTGCAAATGATGTAAAATTTTTGACTGATTCCGCCAGTATCCGATGTAAGCCTTCAACACTGATGAGATTAATTGCCTCAATAATGTTTCCATTATTAGGATGGACGGCTTGTAGTGAAAATGCCGCTGAGATACCTGAAAGCGCAAGTATGGCAATACACAATACAATAAATAAAATAGTTGGATTTGGGAGTTTGTTACCTGCTCTTTCTATCCCATCAAGAATTGCCTGTAATTTCATTGTTTACATGCCTGCCGTTATGATTGTCTACTATGTTATATCATTCATTCTATTGAGATTCCATGACCTGATAATCCAAGGATATCAACATGCATTGCAGCATAGGAAAACCTTAAAAGTGTCATCGCAGATTTAATCTAATGTAGCGTACTTATTTAAACACTCGATAAATGCCGTTGCTGCATTACTTAGTGTGTGTTCCTGATGATAGATATAACCTAGCTGTCTTTTCAGGATGAAATTTTTTATCGGTAAAACTCTCACTGATCTGTCCACCATAGTCAAAGGTAAAATACTCCATGCCATACCAACGGAAACCATCATCTTTATTGTTTCCAGATAATTGGTAGACATCTCAAGTTCTAGTTTAAGATCTGCATCTTGAAAAATATTATTGATGAGTTGTCGAGTAAATGTATTGCCCCCAGGCAATATTGCCGGAAAATCCAGCAGGTCATTTAATATTATGTGTTTGTATTTAGTGATC
>CAUZRI010000192.1:0-3994 GCA_963582285.1 Gammaproteobacteria bacterium
TATAAAAGGTTATTATCTATTTCAGGGGGAAGAGAGAGAATAAAACAGTATTTCATTGAAAATAACCTGATGCCAGATTACGAAGGTACTATAAATGACCTAGCCTTATCAATTCATAAAACAAAATCTGAAATATACAGGCAATTGCTGATTGATGGTCATGTGGGACTAAGAATTGGAGTAGAGCGTTTAATTGAAGAAGCAAAACTAAAAAACATAACTATGGCTGTAGCTACCAGTTCGTCGACAATTAATGTTGAAACATTACTAAAATCTACACTAGGCAGTAACGCCTTGGACTTGTTTGAAGCAATAGTGACCTGTGACATAGTCGAAAATAAAAAACCATCTCCTGCAGTCTACAAGCGCGTTCTCAAACAACTTGATTTGAGTGCAAGTGATTGCGTTGCACTGGAAGATACATTTAACGGCAACCGGGCAGCATTATCAGCTAATATTATCACCGTAATAACCACACATTTTTTTACCTTGGATGATAATTTTGATGGAGCATCATTAGTAATAAACCATCTTGGTGAACAGAATCTCCCAATGACTGCACAATTTGGAGAAAGTTATGCAGCTAAATGTGTAGATATACCGTTGCTAGAACTGATTCTTGAAGATAAATATCAACGTAACTCCTGTCAAAAAACAGCTGCATTTTCTGCAGAACAATAAATTTTATTTTATATCATATTTTAGTTCATTTAATGCTGACACAATCCACTTACAGCTTTTAAAACATGACTCTAACAGAACTAAAATATGTTGTAGCTGTTGCAGGTGAATTACACTTCGGCCATGCCGCAAAAAAATGTTTCGTCAGCCAACCAACTTTAAGTGTTGCGATAAAAAAATTGGAAGATGAACTTGGGATCACTATCTTTGAGCGACATAAACACGATGTCACCATTACGCCTCTAGGCAAAAAAATTGTTGCTCAAGCACAAATGGTCATCGATCAGGCTAATACAATAAAGTTAATTGCCAATGAAGCACTGGAACCTTTTAAGACGAATTTACAGCTGGGAATAATTTATACAATTGGTCCATATTTGCTGCCAAAGCTGATTCCACTGATTCATCATTCAGCGCCAGAATTAACATTAATTATTGATGAAGATTTTACTGTAAATCTGACAGAAAAACTTAAACGTGGTGAGTTGGATATGCTAATCGTTTCAACGCCATTTAATGCGAAAGGAATAATAACTGAATTGTTATATAAAGAACCACTCGTAGTTGCATTACCCAGGGGACATAGTTTGTGCCGTAAAAAAACTATCAAAGCTGATGATTTACTAAGTGAAACTTTATTGTTACTTAAAACCGGAAATTGTTTTCGAGACCAGGTAATGGACGTCTGTCCCGCTTGTAAAGGAGAAGTTTTTTCTAAAGCAAAAATACAACAAACCCTGGAAGGCAGTTCATTAGAAACTATTCGTCAAATGGTAGCGACAGGATCGGGTGTTACGATACTACCTGGTTCATCTATCTCTGATCCAATTGAAAAAAATTCACTTGTAGAATACCGGCCATTTAGTCGGCCCGTTCCAAAGCGAGAGGTGATTTTGGCATATCGTGATACATATCCTGGTAAAAAATTAATTAGTTTGATAAGTGAAACAATAAGTAATTGCGGATTAAATGACTTGTAGTTTTAATTAAAATCTTTTTTTAATTTAACGCAGCACTAGAAACGCAGCAGTATTTCCTCTGACAATTCTTAGTAATAATATCGCCTTGTCGCAATCCTCTCTGCCAGGCCAAACTGGCTTGATCTATTTCAGTAACAACAACTCCATTTATTACGCCGTAATAGCGACTGTCTGTTTCTATTTCACTAAATCTAATCCCCTCCAATCGTTGATTACCAATTGACTGACTCGCAACAAATTTTGTTGCAGAAGCTTTTTCTTTCAAGTAGCTAATGTAAATATTTTATAGCAACTTAAAATTTGTCTAGACGTAACGCTTGAAAATTAAATCCAGTAGGCTGTTTTGGTCATTACTTTAGAACAAAGAGACATTAATTTTTTTACCATATCAGGCAACTCTCTTGCGCCGGATTCTATTGCCATGGAGGCATGCTTACCTTCATCGAGTTTCATTTTCTCAAGGATTGCTCGACTCTTAACATCCAGTTCGGGTAGTTGCTCTAGATGTTCATCTATATGCTGCATAACCTGATTTTCGGTTTCCGCAACGAATCCAAGGCTCCACTCATCACCCATATAACCCGCCATAGCACCAAGCGTAAATGACCCGGCATACCATAGTGGATTCAAATAACTAGTGTGAGATTCGAGTTCATCCAACCTTTGCTGACACCAATAAAGGTGATCAATCTCTTCAGCGGCAGATTCTTGCATGATATTTTGAACTCTAGGGTTATTAGCAGTAACCGCCTGACCCTGATATAGGGCCTGAGCGGAGACCTCACCCGAATGGTTAATCCGCATCAAGCATGCTGATTGCCGACGCATTCCGACCGTTAAGTCATCGGAATTGACAGAGATCGCCGGATTTGGACGAATTTTTGGCGTCTCCGACGTGATTGTAGCTCTTAATAAATCATCAAATCCTATAACCAACTGATCAAGTGGGCTGTATTGTCGTAAGGTGTTCATTATTTATCGATATTACAGTATAAAATGGCCTATGAATATTGACAGTGATAAGGGCAATCCGTACCATTGCCCCTCTTTTTTCACTCGCATCGATAGAATTAAATGACGACCTATAGCGCAAAACTCGCCGACATCAAGCAAGACTGGTTTCTTGTTGATGCAACAGGCAAAACTCTGGGACGATTGGCAACTGAAATTGCCCGTCGTTTACGAGGTAAACATAAACCAGAATATACCCCCTCCATGGACACTGGTGATTATATTGTGGTTATTAATGCCAAAAATATCAGGGTATCTGGACGAAAATTAATGAATAAAGTTTACTATCATTATTCAGGATATCCCAGTGGTATGAAATCAGAGACTTTGGGGAAAAGGATAGATAGAAAGCCCGAACTTGTTATTGAATCAGCTGTAAAGGGAATGCTTCCAAAAGGTCCATTGGGACGCCAAATGTATCGAAAACTAAAAGTTTATTCTGGGGCAGAACATAAACACGCGGCACAAATGCCTCAACCTCTGGAAATTTAATACTATGTCAGAACAAATTTACTACAGCACCGGTCGTCGTAAAAGCTCTACAGCTCGTGTATATCTAAAAAAAGGTAACGGCACAATAACTATCAACAAACGTGATATTAGTACCTATTTTGGTCGCGAAACTGGAAGAATGATTGTTCGCCAACCTCTGGATACTGTTGAGATGAAAGACAACTTTGACATAAATGTTATGGTGTCAGGTGGTGGGATATCCGGACAAGCAGGTGCTATCCGCCATGGTATAACACGCGCACTTATCGTTTATGATGAAACCCTACGCAAATCACTCCGCCAGGCAGGATTTGTTACCCGAGATGCACGTGAAGTTGAACGCAAAAAGATCGGGCTCCATAAAGCAAGAAAACGACCTCAATACAGCAAACGATAAGTTTTCAACGTCCGGGAAACCGGAATGTTTGTCTATTTTCTGGTTACATTAAAAAAGACCAGTTTTTCATTAGTGGGGGCTCGTCTAATGGTAGGACTGCGGACTCTGACTCCGCCAGTAGAGGTTCGAGTCCTCTGCCCCCAGCCAGTTTTACACCCCATGGGGGAATTATGGGGGAGTAAACCACAACACTTCTCTAGATATATCCCATTTAATAACCTTCAATAATACTGCTGCCCTTTTGATGTTTAGGATTTTATAGGTTGTCCTGTAAATTAAGGTGTGATTTCACTCGCTTGTAGCATTCATAATTTTTTTCGAGCACTTGGGGAAACTTCTCACAAACCTCCTCGATTACCGCCTCTGCATCAAGTTCTACTCCCTGAATAAATGTATCAATTAAATCTGACCTAAGTTTTAGTTCGTTAAAATC